>JACRAG010000123.1 GCA_016213455.1 Anaerolineae bacterium
ATGCGGCGGCGTAGGCCTTCGCTCGTTCGGGCGTATCGCGTTTGGGGTCCACCGTGATGAACACCACGCTGACTTTTTCTGCCTGGCTGCCAAGTTTCGTCAGCACCGTTTTCATCTCCCCCATCGTGGTGGGGCAGACATCCGGGCAGGAGGTGTACCCAAAGAAGACGAGCACCACATTGCCAGCCTGCTGCTCCAGACGGAAATCACCCAGGGCGATTTCCGGCGCCGGCTGCGGGGGGGCAATCACCGAACCATGCAGCTGGTATGGCCGGGTGAAGAAAATCCCGGCTGCCAGCAGCAGGCCGGCGGTGAGACCAAACAGGATGGGTACGGTGGAACGTTTCATGAGTTTTCTTTCTCCAGCCTGCCGGGCTTTCCGGCAGGCTGGAGCATGGATCTTGGTTTAGAGGGTGCCGATCAGGTAGAGCGCGGGGTAGAAGAAAATCCACACCACATCCACAAAGTGCCAGTAGTTCGCGGCTGCTTCCACACCCCAATGTTTTTCGGCGGTGTATTTGCCGTTGATGCCGTTGCGCAGCACAATGGCCAGGAAGATGACGCCGGTGAGCACATGGAAGGCATGCATGCCAGTCATCATGTAGAAGACCGCGCCTTCAGCGCCATCGGCGGGGCCAAAGTGAGCCACCTGCCATTCCACACCGACGACGCCAGCCAGGAAGGCGATGCCCAGAACCATGGTGATGATCGTGGAGGTGATGAAACCCTTGCGGTTGCCCTGAGACATTTGCACTTCGGCGCGGTTCATGAAGAAGCTGGAGACCAACAGGACCGAGGTCACGATCAGGCCCAGGAATTGGTCGAGTTCGGGGCGCCGGCCACCCAGCAGGTAAAAGCGGGCTACCAGCAAGGCGCCAAACATGAAGGCATCCGAGACGATGAACAACCATAACCCGATGCGGTTGGAACGCAGCTTGTAAGCATATGAATGCTGATTGTTTTCAGCGTGTTGGTGTGCGACAGCGGTTTCAGCGGCCATTAGTGGCCTCCTTCTTCAGAAAAAGCGCGTTTCAGGTGCATGAAGTACCACAGGACTATCCCGCCTTTGACCAGCGCTGTGATCCACAGGAAGATGGCGGGGGTGGCATGCGTACCCAGGTAGTATTCGATGATGGTCAGCACTGCCAGCGCGAGGAAGACAATGACGCCGCGGCGCAGTTCGGATGAATTGGAAGATTTATTTTCCATGGTTGTTTTCCTCAATCAGTCAGCAGGCTGAGCAGAGACATGCGGCTTTTCCACCCGAACATACGCAGGTGCGTTGGGGGCGCCGTAATCATACGGTTCGCCAGTCACCTCAAGCTCGCCTTCATAATTGTGCGTGGGAGCGGGCGATGCGATCTGCCATTCAGGCGAGCGCGATTCCCACAGGTTGCCTTTGGCCACTTCGCCGTAGCGCGCGCTGCGGTACAGGTTGATGAACAGGATCAGCACCGAAATGGCGACCGCGAAACCGGCCAGGGTGATGATGATATTGGGGGTGACGAAGCCCATCGCGGCGTCATAGTCCGCAATGCGACGGCGCATACCCAACAGGCCAATGCGCATCTGACCGAAGGACATCACCATGAAACCGATGAACAGCAGCCAGAACTGCCATTTGCCCAGGCGCTCGCTCATCCGCCGCCCGGTCAGCTTGGGGAACCAGTAATACAAGGCGGCGAAAAATGGGAAGACGTATCCGCCGAACATGGTGGCATGGAAGTGACCGACAATGTAATAGGTGTCTGTGACGTGCAGGTCGGTCGAGACGGTGCCCGCGATGGGACCGGTGATGCCTCCAATGAGGAAGATGGTGATGGCGCCCAGCAGAAAGAGCATGGGGGTCTGCAGGCGAATTTTTCCCTGCCAGATGGTCGCCGTCCAGCTGAAGAATTTGACGCCTGTGGGGACCGCCACCAGCAGGGTGGAGTACATGAAGGGTACGCGCAAGTATTCTTCCATGCCGGCGGCGAACATGTGATGCGCCCAGACCAGGAAGCCCACCAGGGCGATACCGAGCGATGACATGGCGACCCATTTATAGCCAAACAAGGGTTTGCGCACAAACACCGGCAGCAGTTCAGAGACCACGCCCAGGCCAGGCAGCACGAAGATGTAAACAGCCGGGTGGGAGTAGAACCAGAAGAGGTGCTGGAAGAGGATCGGATTGCCGCCGCCGGCGGGATCGAAGAAGCTCATTCCCAACAGGCGCTCAAACAACACCAGCTGGAAGGAAAGGCCAATCAACTGGGTGGCGGTGAGGGCGATGATGGAGGTGGAGAGCACGCTCCAGGCCAGAATGGGCATGCGGAAGAGCGTCATGCCGGGTGTGCGCAAGCGAATGATGGTGACGATCAGGTTGAGCGCGCCCAGGATGGATGACCAGCCTACGAACCACACGCCCAGGAAGAACATCTGCACACCCATCGGTCCGCGCACCGAAAGGGGCGGGTAACCCGTCCAGCCGGTCTCAAACCCACCCAGGGCCATGCTGAAGACCAGCAGAAGCGCGCCAGGCACCGCGACCCAGAACGAGAACGCGTTCAGGCGGGGAAAGGCCATGTCGCGCGCGCCGATTAATAGCGGGATGATGTAGTTGGAGATGGCTGCGATGCCCATCAGGATGGAGGCGATCAATACCATGCCGTGAATGCCGATGAGGGTGTTGAACTGGTTGAAGCTGAGGAACTGCAGCCCCACTGCCGCCAATTCAACCCGGAAGATCAACGCTGCCGAGCCGCCCACTGC
>JACRAG010000010.1 GCA_016213455.1 Anaerolineae bacterium
AAAATTCACCCTCTGCGAAGGGCAGACCCCTTCCCGCAGCGGCAATCCGCTTACTCGGCGCGGCTTTCGGGCATACGGTAGCCGATGGCAGCCTCAAAACTGCGCGTCCCGGCGTCCAGGTTATACCCTTCCATCACCAGGCTGTCCGTCCCGTTCGCGGCAGCGCGAATGGAAACTCGATCCGCCGGGCGCACTTCTTGAATGTAATTGATCTGCAGCCAGGCCAACGGACGCTCGCGGAAAGCCTCCAGCCCGGCGGCGTTGCACACCCAATCCACGTAGCGCGCCGAGTTGACATGCTCCATCACGTCCACATCGCTGTAATGCGCCTGCGCCAGCCAGCGCTCGGGAAGCCCCTCGGGCGGGTTGATCTTTTCCAGCGGCAGGTCCAGCGCGTGCAGGGTTTCATTCATCGGAAAGCGCGGATCCACCACCGCGGGCGGCAGCAGCCTGCGGGTGACCGGGTTGATCATCAACCAGGCGGATGTGGCGCTGACAAGGGGCGAGCCATCCAGGCCGGTCAGGGTAAAATCGCGGGTGAAAAACAGGCGCTGTTGAATGCCCTTGGGCCAGGTGTGAAGAATCACCTCCTCACGCAAGGTGGGAAAACGGTGAAAATGCATACGGAAACGCGAAAGCACCCAGGCGGTCTGCCGGGTGAGCATGTTCTCAAAATCAAAGCCAAAGGTGGCAGCCTGCTCCGAGGCGGCTTTCAACAGCGCCAGAAAAATGGCCCCGGGTTTCCAGCGCAGCCGGAAATCGCACTCATGTGGGCTGACGCGCAGACGTTCCTCCCAGATGGGCGCCGGATGCTCAGACATGGATAACTTTGGTCGCTTTCTGCATCGCTTCCAGCATATCCCCCATGCCACCCACCACCCCGACCCGCACCAATTCATTCAACGCGAAATAGTGCAGGCAGGTCTGGCACAACACCAGTTCCACCCCCTGTGCTTCCAGCTTTCGCAGCTGCTCCAGTACTGGCGAGCCATCGCAAGCCAGGCGAACCCCGTGGGTGTAAAACAGGATTTTGGCCGGCAGCTCACCCGATTCCAGGGTAATCGCCAAAAACTTGGTCGCCAGCATCAATTGCAAATCTGCCGGGCCATCGCCCATGCCGTTGCGCGTAAAAACAATCACAGTCTCCGAATTCAAACTTCACCTCACAGACCCATCATCAACTGAAAAGGATCATCCTTGTTCCGTCAGATTAAATCGCACCAGCACGTCGGCGGGCAAAACCAGCCGCCCTTCCAATTGCAGCGCATCCAAACCATTGCGCACGCCCGTACGCGAAACATTGTGCTTCTCCAAAAAGTCGCCCAGCCAGACCACATAGCGATAGAACATTTCCGGGGCGTCAAACTCCAGGCTGTCCGCCAGGTAGGACAGGTGATAGATCAAATCGCGATGGCAAACCTGGCGGTGCAGCGGATTGAGCATTTGATTGTCGATCAACCGCTGGGTGGCGCGAGTAGCAAGGCCCGCCGCAACCTCCTGCACCGCCTGCGCCGGTGCTTTACTGTAATCCAGACCGCCGCAGCCCGCCAATTGAGTTTTTTCAATGCGCTGCCAGGCAGGAGGCGGCAGCAGCTCGCGCATGAAACGCTCGGTCCAGTCCAGCGTCTCGCGCAGGTGTTGGGTGGAAATGCCACGGTACACCAGCGCGCCGCGCAGCCAGCGGTAATAATCCGCCAGCGATTCCGGCGAGTCCATGCGCAGCGCCGCGATCAAATAGTTGATGTTGTGCTGCACGTCCTTGCGCGCCTGCGCCTCTCCGCGCTCGCCGTAGCGATCCGCCCAGAAGGGATTACGACGCATTTCTGTGATGATGGCATCTGCCAACGGCTGCCGGATGGTTTCCAGCGCAGCCACCTGGGTTTCAACGTCCGCATAATCCGGCATTCCAACCCCTCCCCTTATCGTGCGATAACCCGCCCTGGTGCAAGCAATGTGTATTTTGCCGCAATCAATGGATAGATAATTGTAGCCGATCAGCCCACAAATTGCGGGCTTAATCTCCAAGCATGCCGGGCAATCGCATCTCTATTGCCAGATGCATTTCCTGCCCTTTTCCACTCCCCCCGGCTCCCATGGATTCCCCCCGCATCGGACTGCAAAAGCAACAGCCGGAGCGAGAGCAAGGGCTTTGCCCCTGCGCACTCCGGCTGTTGAATCATCGCGACCCAGAATGGGCGCAGGCTTTACCCTTCCAGGATCTCCACCCCATAAGCGCCCAGCGCCAGCATGCCGCTGACCGGCTCGCCGCTGACCAGGCTGCGGTAATGGACCGCGCCCAGGTCCACCGTGGCGGGCATCGGGTTGAAGTTCATCACAAAGATAAAGCGCTTCTCGCCGTCGGTGCGCAGCTGCGCCGTCACGCCTTCCGGCAGCTCAACCGGCAGGGCGCGCAGCAGATCCAGTTTGTCCGCGAGTTTACCGTAGAAGGCATCTGTCAGGTCTTCGTCATTGCGCGAAGCGATGTAATACGCCTGGCCCTTGCCAAAATCATTGACGGTCAGCGCAGGCCGCCCGGCATAGAAATCACTGCCGAAGGTCGCCAGCACGCGCGCGGTTTCGGCATGGATCAGCGCAAAATAATCTTTGGCGGTGAAGCTGCCGGTCAGGCCCAGCTCGTTGCCCGGCGCCGGCAGCACGCTGTTGCGCTCATCCGGGGTGAGTGTGTCGGTCTCCTCGTCCCAGATGCCCAGCACTTCGCGCAGCCCGCCGCCCGGCCAGCCGCCCAGGAAGCACAGGTCGGTTTCATCCACAATGCCAGTCCAGTACGTGGCGACAAATGTGCCGCCGTTGGCAACAAAAGCGCGGATACGCTCGGCAACGCCGGGCTTGAGCATGTAGAGCATGGGCGCGATCACCAGTTTGTAGCTGCTGATCTCCGCCTCTTCGCTGATCACATCCACCGGGATGCCGCGCTTCCAGAAGGGCAGGTATTGCGCCAGGACCGTTTCGGGATAGTTGCGCCGCCCGCGTCCCAGGGCTTGCATGTCGTCAATCGCCCAGCGATTCTCCCAATCCAGGTAGATCGCCACGTCCGGGCGCACGCTGGTGCCCACTACGCCGTCCAATTTCTTCAACACCGCGCCCAGGTCGCTCACATCCTGGAAGACGCGCGTATGCTCGTGACCCACATGGTCCACCACCGCGCCATGGAATTTTTCGGAGCTGCCGCGGCTCTTGCGCCACTGGAAGTACTGCACCGTATCGGAACCATGCGCCACCGCCTGCAGGCTGGAAAGCATGTGCATGCCCGGCCGTTTAAGCTTGGGGATGGGCTGCCAGTTGGTGTTGGAAGGAGTGGACTCCATCAGCATGAAGGGCTGTCCACCCTTCATCGAGCGGTTCTGGTCGTGCACAAAGGAGATCTGCGCGCCCAGGCGCCAGTCGGCCTCGGTGGTGTGCCACACCGGGTAGCTGTCCCAGCTCACCACATCCACGTACTCGGCGAACTTGGGATAATTCAGCCCGGGGAACAACCCCATGAAGTTGGTGGTCACCGGCACGTTGGGGGTCAGCTCGCGCAGCGGCTTGATCTCGTTCAGGAAGAAATCAAAGGTCTGTTCGTTGGAGAAGCGCTTCCAATCCAGGTTGAGGGCATGCTGGTACAGCTCACCCACCGGGCTGGGCGACTCAATCTGCTCCCAGTCGGTGTAGGTGTGGCTCCAGAAGGCTGTCCACCAGGCCTTATTAAGCCGGTCCAGGTCGTTGTTGTAGCGTTTCTTCAACCAGGCGCGGAAAGCATCCTGGCACAGGTCGCAGTGGCACTCGCCGTTGTATTCGTTGGAGATGTGCCACACCAGCAGCGCGGGGTGATCCTTATAGCGCTCGGCCAGTTGGGTATTAATGATGCGCACTTTCTCGCGGTAAATAGGCGAGGTCATGCAGTGGTTGTGACGAATGCCGTGCAGGTTGCGCAGGCGTTCTTCGCGCACGCGCAGCACCTCGGGGTACTTCTTGGAAAGCCAGGCCGGACGCGCGCCGGAGGGGGTGGCAAGCACGGCGTAAGCGTTGTTCTCAGCCAGCATGTCCATGATGCGGTCCAGCCAGCCAAAGGTGAACTTGCCTTCTTCCGGCTCCAGGTGCGTCCAGGAGAAGATGCCGGTGCTCATGGCGTTGCAGTTTGCCAGCTTCATCAGGCGCATATCTTCAGCCCAGACCTCTTCGGGCCACTGGTCAGGGTTGTAGTCACCGCCGTGCAGCATGTGGGGAAAACGCGGATTAATTGGGGGGAATTTGGTTGTCATGCTCTCTCCAGGTGGGATAAGATTAAGAACTATCCGAAAATCGCGATGAAGCCCTTTTCGCCCGGGAAAGGGAGCAGGGGATGAGCCGGATTGGTAATTTTCAGATAGGGATTAATAATATTGTACCCGAGAACGTTCCCGAAAGGTTGCCGGTTTAGCCAGGTGTTGCGCTCGACCGGGGAGAAAATCATCATGCACATGGAAACCATCACCCACACCAGCCCAGCCGGGCTGCACGCCCAATTGGACAGCCTGTGGCAGGAGACCTTCGGCTTCAGCCTGGCGACCTGGCGCGAGCAGGGCTTCTGGTCCGCCGATTATGCCTGTCTCGCGCTGGTGGAAAATGAGCACCTGGTCGCCAGCGCCGGAGTGTACCGCATGCAGCTGCGCGTGAACGGCGCTGCCCGCACAGCCTTGCAGTTGGGCGGCGTGACGGTATGCAAAGACCGGCGCGGCACGGGGCTGGGACGCGTGTTGATGCAAGGCGTGCTGGACGCCTGCCCCGGCGAACCCCTGCTGCTCTTTGCGCACCGCGGCGTGCTGGACTTCTATCCGCTCTTCGGTTTCCGCCGCGTACCCGACGCCGTTCCCGCGCTGAACTGGCGCATCGACAACCCACCGGCGCTGCCCGGAACCGAGCGCATCAGCCCCGACCATCCAGCCCTGGCGCAGGCGCTTCCGCGGCGCGCCTGCTTCTCCGCGCGCCTGGACGTGACCAACGCCGATCCGCTGCGCCGCTTCTATCTCCTGCAGGGTTACGGCAGCTGCCTGTATCACATCCCTGCGCTGGACTGCCTGGTGATCGCCGAACAGGAGGGCGAGACGCTCACCCTGCTGGACGTGGCGGCGGCGCGTCCACTCAGCTTGCCGGCGCTGGCTGCCTGCCTGCCCTTCGCGGGCGTGCGCCGGGTGCGCTTTGGTTTCACCCCCGATTGGCTGGTGGACAGAACGGACTTCGCCGACCCCGACCCAGACGCCAACCTGTTCGTGCGCGGTGACCTGGACCTGCCAGCCGGGAGCAGCCTGCCCTGGCTGGCGCGCACCTGAGCCGCCCCGCACCGACCACCCTGGCAAACCAAAGACTTTTTCCATAGACTGCGTTGAAGCACAGGATGGATCTTCGTTATTGCCCCCACCCTGCCCTTCCCCCGGCGACGCCGTGGCATTTTGACCCGTTTTGGACGCCGGGGGAGGGAAAAGAATCCGCAAGGGAAGGGCGTCAAAGCCCGTCCTTCCCTTGCGGGCAATCCCAACCCGAATGCAAAAAACCCGGTATAAGAGAACACGTGCGCTTCCTCGGATAACTCGACGCTGCCGTCCAGCCCGCTCTTCTACCGCGGGTCTAACGGTGGACAGGCAGATCTGCCGCCCCGCACCGACCACCCTGGCAAACCAAAGACTTTTCCCATAGGCTGGGTTGAAGCACAGGATGAATCTTCGTTATTGCCCCCAAACCGGGTGCGGGAATCCTGGTATAGGAGAGCACGTGCGCTTCCTCGGATGACTCGACGCAGCCGTCCAGCCTGCTCTTCTCCCGTAGGTCGCGGTTACGGGCGGGGGAACCGCTGGATGAGCGAATCTACTCCGCCCGAAACCCGACATTTCCTTTGAAATGCCGGCATTGCGGTGGGTGGTCAAAACTAAATGCCTGGGTCTGCTCCGCTGAAAAGCCGACCCAGGTAAACCCTCGCATCCCATTTCTTCGTTCAGGCATAACCTGCATGATCCTCGCACCAGCCGCATTCTATCGCCATGCACGGGGATATCACTTAATCCCCCTTGACAGGGGGGTTGCACGCCATATATAATGAGTGAGTAGTCAGTCATTTTTAGCGAGGTCAGCATGCCCCGATCCCTCAGTCCCGAACGAAAAGCCGCTCTGTTTGACGCCGCGCTCAAGCTCTTCGCCGAAAACGGCGCAGCCAACACCCTCACCGCCGATATCGCCCGCGAAGCCGGGGTCGCCGCCGGCACGCTGTTCCTCTACTTCCCCACCAAGCAGGCGCTGATCAATGAGCTGATGCTCAAACTGGCCCGCGAGCAGGCCGAACGCGTGACCGCCCTGCTGGACCCGCGCCTGTCCGCGCGCGAGAGTTTTTCCGCCATCTGGAATACCACCCTGAACTGGTTTCAGGAAAACCCGCACGCTTTTCTCTATATCCAGCAGATGCGAGATTCCATCCTGATCACCCCGGAAACCGTCGAAGAGTCCAATCGCACCTTTGCGTATTACTACACCGCCATCCAGAAAGCGCGCGAAGAAGGCGTGCTCAAACCTTACCCGGTCGAATTGATCGGCGGGATGCTCTACCAGGACATGGTGGCGGTGATGATCCTCATCCGCATGACCCCCGACCCCGCCCAACAGGCCGCTTACATCCAGCAGGGCTTCGACATTTACTGGAACGGCATCGCTCGCGAAGCGCAGGAGGCCGCATGAAATACCGGCGCATCATCGCAACACACCCCGGCGGGCCGGATGT
>JACRAG010000126.1 GCA_016213455.1 Anaerolineae bacterium
CAATCAAACAAACTTGTATTCATTAGGCTTTTAATTTTCCTGCGGATTTCCCGCATCTTTCCTCAAACTCCCAAACCTCGACTCACCCGCTTCTTTTATTGTGGGACATCTGTCCATTCTCATTCGCAATCGTTTTTTGTACAATCAGATTAATTTATCGCCCCAAAATATCGCCATTAGCAATCCGTCATCAATATACGGTGGGAAAGCCCCGAGCGTTTGAAACTGGAATCTTGAGGTGGGTTATGACCATTCGGGTGATTGCCGTCGATGACCATCCCTTGATCCTCAAGGCGATCACGGATTTGCTCAAAGATTTTCCCGATATCCGCATGCTGGCGACCACCAATCAGGGGTCTCAACTGCTTCCGCTGGTTCGCGAGCACCATCCGGATGTGGCGATTGTCGACCTGGCCATGACGGGTGAACCTTTCGATCCCATCTCGGCTGTCAAAACACTGCATGAGCAGTTCCCGGACATCAAAGTGCTGGTGCTGACCGGCTACGACGACGGTCTGTGGGTGCGCGAACTGGTCAAAGCCGGCGCGAGCGGTTACATGCTCAAGTCGGATGACCTGTCGCTCAACATCCCCCAGGCGATCCGCGCCCTGCACCAGGGTTTGCGTTTCTTCTCGCCGGGTGTGGCGGATAAGTTGATTGACCATGACATGGACCATTTGACGCAGCGCGAGCTGTCGGTGCTCAACCTTTTGGGCAAGGGCCTGACCACCGGCGCGATTGCGCAGAACCTGGGTGTTTCGGAGAAACGCGTCCGCAATATTTTGGTGATCATCTGTGACAAACTGGGCATTGAGCGCACAGGGGAATTTGCGCCAAGAATTTCCGTGATCTACAAAGCGCGCGAGTTGGGCATTCTCCCAAAGGAGTAAAGCCGATCACGGTTCGGGACAAGTGTCCCTTTCATGGGAATGCAGAAATCCCTACAATGAGATGGAATCAAGGCTCGGATGACGATATACCCGAATCGTCCACCAGGAGGCCAAATGGACAAGAAAAAGGTGACCCAATTGGCAGAGTCTTTCAGCCGCTCGTGCAAATCTCTGGTCAAAGATCGTCCGATCGTGCGCGTAATTTCTTCCCCTTCCATCATGTTGGTGTCGTTTGCGTTGTTACAGCTGATCGAAAGGCCGGAGTACAAGAGCCGCTGGACCCAATAGCCTGACCTCGTTTGACCGGTGAATGGGCGGAGGCTGCCGGCCGTTGTTTGGGCCTGCAATGGAGGCGGGGATCGATGCACAATGCCATGTGGGGACAGGCAATTGCGGATTATGCCGCACGGGTGAGGGATCTTCGGCGATCCGGTGATCCCAATGCCGGTTTTGTAGATTTCCATCAATTCCGCGCGGAGCAGATGCAGGGGCTGCCCGATTGGCAGCTCGCTCTGCCCATTCTTGCCGCATTGGCGACGGGTGGTTCAGCCAATGACGGTGCGGTGCTGGCTTCGGCTTGGGCTTCGCTCTTCCTGGCTTCGGATATGATGGATCACATCGAAGACCGTGAATTCGTCCCTGCGCTGGGCATGCCATCGCCGGAGGTAGCTGCCAACCTGGCAACCGGTTTGATCTTCGATGCCTTCCAGACCCTGGCTGAGATGAAAAATGGGCGGTGCGCGCGTCGGGCTGCCCTGATCTTCTCTACCTGCGGGTTGGATGCAGTGAGTGGTCAACACCGCGACCTGACGCAGCAGGAAGCGCCGGTCGAGGATATGCTGCAGGAGTATTGGGAAACCATCATCTTAAAATCCGGCAGCGTGTTTCGCGCCGCCCTCCAAGCAGGCGCAGCTGCCGGCAAACGCGGGCGCTCAATCCACGCGGCGCTGGCAGATTACGGCGTGGCTTTGGGAGTTATGCTGCAGTTGATCGATGATTGCCGGGATGCCTTTTCTCCCTCGGATGAAGCGATGCACTGGCAGACGACCCTGCCCCTCCTGCTGTACCTTCTGGCAATTGGCGAAGATCATCTACGCTACCCGGAAGTCTGTACGCGGGCAGCGTGGAGCGCACAGCTGTCCGAGACGGGTGTGATGGATGCCTTATCCGCGCTTCTTTTGCAGTGGAAAGCGCGTGCCGTCGAAAGCCTCGCCCCGTTGCAGGATGGGTTTGAGAAATCGATTCTGGGGCACATCCCCGCATATATCTTGGAGTCGATCCCCGTTGTTGCCGCCGAGGCCAGCCATGAACCCGCCGCCTGAACAGGATCTCCCTCCGTTTTTTTCCTTCTTAAGAAGCACCGGCTTCCAGGTCGCGTTCTCACTGGTGACGCTGTGCATCCTGCTTTTCTACAACCTGGCGTACTACATCTTCGTCCCCGTGACCGGGGTCTGGCTGGATTTTGATGAGCGTGCGTTGAACACGGCGGTGATCGACCGGCTCAATCCGGGTGGGCCGGGCGAGAAAGCCGGTTTACGGGTGGGTGACGTGGTGCTGTCGATCGATGGCCGGCCTATCCGAAACTTGAATATGCCAGTTCACCAGCCGAAAAAGGCGGGCGAGATCGAAATCTATACGGTGCGGCGCGGTGAGGTGACTCAGACCATCGCGCTCCAGGTTGGCCGGTATGGCGAACACCCGGACTATTTGCTGGAGATCGTTCCGCTGCAGGTGCTTTCGATCTTGATTTTCACTCTCGGCCTGGCAATCCTGCTCTTCTCTCGCCCCGAAAACCTGCGCGCGCGCCTGGTAGGTGTGGTGTGGGCGTTGGGCGGGGTGGTGATCACCACCACCGGACCGGGTTATATCAGCTGCGCCTGGTTTGCGCCGGAAATATCACTGCTGATCTTCACCGTCTCGATTGTCCTTGCGCCCGCTGCCCACCTCGTCTTCCCGGCGACCACCTTCTCCCCGCGCGTGCGCAGGCAAATTCTATCGCTGCTCGGTTCGCTTGCGTTGGTTCTGGCGACGGCCTATCTTTCTCAGCAGGTATTTCTGTTAATCCGCCAGGAATACCCACGCACAACCCCGACGGCTCTGGCCATCAAGATCGGGTTCTATCTTGCGGCGCTGTTTAGTATCGGACTGCTGCTCAAGAATACCTTCCTGATCCCCGATCGCGAGGCGCGCCGGCAGACTGGCATCATTTTCTGGGGTACCCTGGCCGGCTTCACCCCTTACCTGTTCTTCAGCGAACTGCCCAGCCTGGTGTTTGGCCCGCACAGCGAATGGATCCTGCTCCCCAAGGAGATAGGTATTCTCTTCATGGCGGTTGTCCCGCTCGCCTATGCTTATGTCATCTACCAGCGCCGGCTTCTGAAGATCGATTTTCTGATTAACCGCATCCTCGTTCTTTTGCTGACGACGCTTGGGGTGCTGGTGGTTTCGATTGCGGTCCTGTCCGCAGTCTCAATCCCGCTGGCACTGCCATCGCGAGTGGCGGTCACTGGCAGCTTCATCTGTTTGCTGATCACGCTGCCGTCGGCGGTCTTTCAACGGAGGGTACAGATTCTGGTGGACCGCGTGCTGTACGGCAGCCATTACGACGCCGCTGCGATCACGGCAGAGTTCTCACGCTGCCTGGCGCAGACGCTTGACCGGCCCGCCTTCATCCACCTGTTGGTCCGCGACCTTCCCCAGAAGATGAAAGTGCAGCAGGCCGCCCTACTGATGCTGGATGGCGACAGTCTGGAGCTGCAGGATGGCCAAAGTGCCCATTTTTCGGCGCTCAAAACAGACCAGGTTTGCCGCACGCTGGCTGCCAATCCCAACCCAACCCGGGCGCAGGACCTGTGGGCAGTGGTGGGAGTCGACACACGCACACGCTGGCGGCTCTTGGATTGGGCGCAGTTGTTCGTGCCGATCTTCCACCGCGGCACGCTCTACGGCATTCTGATCCTGGGCGATCGCCAGGCTGGCGAGATATATTCCAACCGGGATGTGCAGCTTGCCGGCACCATCAGCCAGCAGGCGGCGCTGACCATCGCCAACATCTTCCTGGTCGAGGCGATGCGTGGATTGTCCCGCCAGCTGGTCCGCTCCGACGAGGAGCAGCGCAAAAAAGTCGCCCGCGACCTGCATGACTCGGTCCTGCAGAACCTGTTCTTTGTCAAACAGCAGGTGAGCAAAACCGATCCGGAAGCCTCCGCACTGGTCGACCGCTCCATCACCATGCTGCGCCAGACGATCAAATCCCAGCGACCCAGCTTGCTCGATCAGGGTCTGGCCCTGGCGCTGAACGACCTGGTCAGCGATATGCAGCGGTTGGCCGGCGACACGCTGTTGATCCGCTGGCGCAATGCACTGGAGGAGGAGGTCCGCTTGCCGGATGAACAGGCCACC
>JACRAG010000127.1 GCA_016213455.1 Anaerolineae bacterium
GACCTGGTGATCTACCTGCGCGCCACGCCGCAAACCCTGCAGGAGCGCATCGCCCGGCGCGACCGCTCCTATGAGCGCAACATCGACCCCGAGTATTTGCAGAATCTGAACCAGCTCTACGAACAGTGGATCGAAGGCTTCACGCTTTGCCCGGTGCTGACCGTGCCTGCGGACGAATTAAATTACGTTGCGCGCCCCGTGCATTTAGAGCTGGTGGCGCGCAAAATCAACGAAAAACTTTCCGGCAAAGATGTCGTGCTGTTCGAACCGGACGAAATCGCCCAGATCTGACAGCCCGAATTAGCGCGGTTCGACGATCAACTTGATCGCCGTGCGTACCTTACCGTCAATTTCCACATCCACAAACTCCGGCACGGCAACCACGGCATAGCCATCTTCAGCCAGGTAGCCTTTTGCCAGAACCAGGGCCTTGATGGCCTGGTTCACGGCGCCGGCGCCAATCGCCTGCACCTCGGCGCGTTTATGCTCACGGATCACTCCGGCTATCGCCCCCGCAACGGCTGCAGTGCGTGAATTCGCTTTGACTTTAATAACGTCCATTGTGGCCTCACCTTCCTTGAAACATGGATGAGTCGGATAACATTGTGCCTGGGGGCTTTCCCTTGCAAAAAGATTTTAAATCAATCAAGGGCGAGATTCAAGTGAGAATATCTATAAAATTGGTACAAATAAGGGTGATCTCTTAACGCCCTTTCCAGCTTAAAAACCCTGCCGATTACGCATCGTTGCGCCCCCAGAGCGTGGTGGTCTCTCAATGTGCAGTCATCCGTCTCCGGTAGGGTGCGTTGCCTCAACGCACCATCTTATCTCAACGAAATTAAGATGGTGCGTTGGCCCAAAGCGGCCAACGACACCCTACGCAGAACCCGTACCATGTCATCGCGAGACCGGCGAGGCTCCGCGAGCCGTATCGGGTAGGTTGGGTGAAGGGCGGTCAAGGCGCCTCAAATGCCACGGCATACTCCGCCCGGAACCCAACATCCGGATGAGTTGTGTTGGGATTCGGGCGCGCATAAAGCGCAGTCGTCCGATGTCCTACTCACCCTGCACCCAACCGACGCCCGACACCCACCCCACATGTCATCGCGAGAACGGCGAGGCTCCGCGAGCCGGGCGTGGCGATCTCGGCTGTGTAACCATCCGCGTCGGAGATTGCTTCGCCGCCTCCTGCGGAGGCGACTCGCAATGACACCAAGCCACACCTGTCATCATAAACGAGCACGGCGATCTCCCGCCCGCCAGCCAGCCGTATCGGGTAGGTTGGGTGAAGGGCGTTCAAGCCACCACAATAGATACGGCATAAACCGCCCGGAACCCAACATCCGGATAAGCTGTGTTGGGAGGAGGGCGCGCATAAAGCGCAGTCGTCCGATGTCCTCCGCGCCCTCCTCCCAACCTACGGGAAAAGCACGACATCCTCCGCGCATGTCATCACGCGCGAAACCCTCCGGGCAAGTGTGGCGATCTCTCCCCCTCACCGCGCCTCGCCATGAATTGAACCATGCCTGTCACCGGCTGTTTACGGATTACGGTTTAACCACATCACAATAAGGTTTGTATGGATTCGTTGTATCAGTAGGGGCTGTGGATATGTGGATAACCTGCCCCAAAAGGGCACTTTAACCCCATATATGGGGGTGCCGTCCATGACTCGTTCCGCATGTTGCGGAGTCAAACCCAAAAGTTATCCACCCCGGCCTGTGGATAGATGTGGACAAACTTATCCACATCTATCCACAGGGTTATCCACCGTTCGGGTATATTGGCTGACTCGCAAACCACCCCCCATATATGGGGGTGTGCAGATGTACAGGCTTTGGATTCATCGGACAAATTTTCAAGTTTTATCCACAGGTAAAGCGGGTTATCCACAGTTTTTGCACGTTTATCCACAGTTTTTGGGGATAAATGTGAATTTGGACTTAATCGGGCAAAAAATGGAGTCATCTGGACACCCGTACATATAGGGGTAGGTTTTGGTAATAAAAAAAGCGGTTTTTGGCCGCTTTTTCAACATTTTATTCGTTATTCTCGCCGGCGCCGTGTTGTTGACCCCACACGTCCAGGGCTTCCTCCACCGAGTCGAGGTAGGCGTCCAGCGCCTCCAGCCGCAGGGAGAAATGCGCTTTGTCCAGCCCGGCAACCTGACAGGCCTCCTGCCAGGGCAGCACCGCGGGAGAATCGGAAGGCAGGTGCGAGGCAGCCAGCGTCCAGGTGCGGAAGAGCAGCCAGAAAGCTGCCGAGGGGTGTTTCTCCCACAGAGATGAGGCCGCGCGCAGGGCATAAGCGCGCCGGGCGGGATTCAGGCGGATGGGGACATCCGGTAGTTGGGAGGCGGCCTGAAAAGCCTGGTCACCCTGCGCCAGCCAGCCGGCCCAGGTTTCATCGCTCACCTCGGCTTCGCCGGCCAGCAGCGCCGCCAGGTTGGAAGACAGGTCCGGGCGGCCCAAACCCGCGGCGCGCTGTGGAAGCTGGACCAAAAAGCGCCGTTCGGTCAGCGGCAGTCCGCCCAGGCTGGCGATGGCGTTGCCGGCATTTTCGACTGCCTTCAAAAAGGCGTACACGCGCCGGCGGTGATCGGGTTCGGGGTTGAAGGAAAGCTGCATCCAGGATTGGCGCGCCAGGCCTGCCAGGCTGCGCGAACGCGCGAGCACATTGTCGGGCATGAGGAACTGCGCGCCGGTGGCAGCCTGGGCATAATCGAACCAGTGATTGGAGTCGTGCAGCACCAGCGGCTTGCTGTACAGCACCGGTCCCAGCCAGGGGTGCACGCGCAAATGGCGCGGCTGGCGGAACATTTCCTGGCTGTAGTGCGAGATATCCAGGTGAACTTCGTCGCTCAGGCGTACGATCTCGCGCTGCTGCAGCGGTTCGCTGTCGTGCACCATCACCAGGTCAATGTCGGTGGTGCCGCCCAGCAGCGGTTCATCGGTCAGGCAGGATCCGACCAGGTAGATGCAGACCAGTCGCCGGCTGACCCGCACACGTTCGGCGGCTGTGTCGCGGGCAATTTTCAGCAGGGTTTCTCGGGTGATGCGCATGCTTCTCCTCGCGGGGCGGGTTTATTCCGGATCGTGCAGCGGCATGGGTAGTTCGGGCTGGAAAGGCGTCAATTCCAGCGCCTGGCGGATGCGGTTTTCAATCCAGCGTAGATCTTCGGGGTAGCGCACAAAATCGAGCGGGTCGGCGTCGATGACCAGCACGGGCGCGCTGTGCACATGTTTGCGCAGGAAGAACTCGTCATATCCCAGGTTGAGCGTTTCGATATAGTCGCGCTCCATGTTGCGCTCGTAGGAGCGGTCGCGCTGGGTGATGCGTGCCATCAGCAGGTCGGTGCTCGCGCGCAGGTACACAATCAGGTCGGGCACGATGATCTTCTCTGCCAGGGCTTCGTGCACGCGCTGGTACATCTCCAATTCGTCGCCGTTCAGGTTCACGCCGGCGAAGAGGGCGTCTTTTTCAAAGGTATAGTCGCTGACCAGGCTGGCGCCCCCGGTGGTCAACGCGGGGATGCCGCGGCGCTGTTGGTGGTAGCGGCTGAGCAGGAAGAACATTTGCGTCTGGAATGCATAACGGTGGCGGTCCTCGTAGAACTTGCTCAGGAACGGATTTTCTTCAAAGACTTCCAGCAGCAAATTGGCCTGAAAGTGGGGCTGCAACAGCCGGGCAAGGGTGGTTTTTCCGACCCCGATGACGCCTTCGATGGCAAGGTACATGCAGGTCTCTCTCCTGAGTGCCCGTTCCATCTGATGTTGATGGATGCGGTCTAATGAACCTTCATTGTATGAAACTACCGGGCATCCATCATTTGGATAATGAACGGGTACGGTGTGTTGTTGAGTAATTTATACCATGTTTCGGCTTTGACGGGCATTCGCAAAGCCTCACCGGTCTCATGATAGAACTAGAAGGAAGTCAGTTGTGAGTCGCTGTCCGCTTCGCGGGTGTGCTCAGGAAAGATGGACTTTGGTGAAGACGCTGTTTGAGGTTGGCTGAATGCCCCCTCCCTTTCCCTCCCCCGGCGATGTGCGCTGTTTTCAATCCCGTTATGACGCCGGGGGAGGGAAAAAAGAATTCGCAAGGGAAGGGCGGCAAAGCCCGCCCTTCCCTTGCGGGCATTCCCAACCCGGAGAAGGTGAATGTCGGACTGGCGACGGCACAGGCA
>JACRAG010000117.1 GCA_016213455.1 Anaerolineae bacterium
CCTGCATATGTTCGGCGGTGACTGCCTGGCTGAAACCGGTGTGATGTGCGCCGCCCGCGTAGATCCACGCAGCCGCGGCAGTTTTGAGGTTGGGGCGGGGAGCCCACACCACGCGCGCCACCGGCAGTTTGGGCAGGTCGGCGTCCGGAGACACCACATCCACTTCGTTGATGATCAGGCGGAAGCGGTTGCCCAGGTCCACCAGCGAGGCGTTGATCGCCGGGCCGTTCTTGACGTTGAACACCAGGCGCGCCGGGTCGTCCTTGGCCCCGATGCCCAGCGGGTGCATTTCCAGCCGCGGCTGTCCGTCGGCGATGGAAGCGCACACTTCCAGCATGTGCGCGCCTAACACCTTCATCCCCGCCGGGTTGAAGTGGTAGGTGTAGTCCTCCATGAAAGAGGTGCCGCCGGGCATCCCCGTCGCCATCACCTTCATCGCACGCACCAGGGCCGAAGTTTTCCAGTCGCCTTCCGCGCCAAAGCCGTATCCGTCCGCCATCAAGCGCTGAACAGCCAGCCCGGGCAGCTGCGCCAGGCCATAAAGGTCTTCAAAGGTGGTGGTGAAGGCCTTGAACCCGCCCGCTTCCAGGAAGGCGCGCATGCCCAGCTCGATGCGGGCTGACTCGCGCAGCGCGGAGCGTTTGGCGCCCCCAGCGCGCAGATCCGTCGCCACGGTGTAGCTCTCGTCATACACCTTCACCAGCGCGTCGATCTGCGCATCCGTCACCTGGTTGATCACCTTGACCAGGTCGCCCACGCCAAAACCGTTGACCGAATAGCCGAAGCGGATCTGCGCCTCGACCTTGTCGCCCTCGGTCACAGCTACTTCGCGCATGTTGTCGCCAAAACGCGCCACTTTCATGCCCTGCATCTCGGCCCATCCGCAGGCAGCCCGCGCCCACACCCCGATGCGCTCCAGCACCTCGGGGTCCTGCCAGTGACCCACCACCACCTTGCGCTCCATGCGCAGGCGCGTGCCGATGAAACCGTACTCGCGGTCACCGTGCGCCGACTGGTTCAGGTTCATGAAATCCATGTCGATCGCATCCCAGGGAATATCGCGGTTAAACTGGGTGTGCAGGTGCAGCACCGGCTTCTTCAAGCTGGTCAAACCACGGATCCACATTTTCGCCGGCGAGAAGGTATGCATCCAGGTCACCAGGCCCACGCAAGCCGGTGTGGCATTGGCTTCCAGGCACAGGCTGTAAATGGCATCCGGTGTGGTCAGCACGGGTTTAAAGACCACCCGCACGGGAATTTGCGCCGATTGGTCAAACGCCGCCGCGATGGTCTGGGAATGTTCAGCCACCTGTTTCAGGGTTTCGGGACCATAAAGGTGCTGGCTTCCAGTCACAAACCAGACTTCATTCATACGCAGGTCCATATTTTTGCTCCAGTAGAAAAGGTATGAGATTATTTTAACGGCAATTGCCCGGGATGGATCGCCAAACCCGGGCAATTTAAAGTCTTTTATAAATATTCAGATAATGGGTAAAAAATTCCGGTTCAATTCTGGAACCACAGCAGCGCCGTGTAATCCTCCAGCAGGGCGAAGCCGGTTTTCTCGGCAGCGCGCACCGAAGGCACGTTGTTCTTCCAGGCGTCCCAGTGCGGGGCCAGGCCACGCTGCTGGCTGATCTCCACAAAGGCGCTGGCAGCCAGGGTCGCCAGACCGCGTTTCTGCTGGTTCTCTTCGGTCAGAATGCCGATGCCGACCTTGCCCGGGCTGCGATATTCCGCGGTGCAGCGGCACACAATCTCATCGCCTGAAAGGATGCAGGTGCCAAAACCGTGCTGGATGAAGTGGGCCACCGAAGGCCAGCACTCCTCGATCTCCTCCACCAGCCCGCCCATGTTCCTCAACCCGGCCTGCGAGAGCAGGTCTGCGTCAATCAACGCCATGCGATAACCTTCCGGCATGCGTTCGCGCCAATCCGGGCAAAGCCAGCGTCCCGGTCTATAAAACACGCGCGGATACTCGTTGAATGGGTAGGGGGCAAAGATGGCGCGCACGGCTTCCTGCCAGCCTTCACCGCTGCCCGAAACTTTGATCACCGGGATGCCCCGCCGCTGTATCTCCGGGTGAATCGCTGCGGTGAAGGCTTCATGCAAGCCCACCGCCGCAGCCGGGTCTCCGCCCAACAGATAGGAAGCCTTTTCGTCCCAGGCCAGCGCGCAGGTCGGGCGGGTGAGATCATCCACCCAGATGCGTCCCAGGCAGTGACCGGCAATCATGCCATCGACAACCAGAAGACTATGTTCCCCCGTGAAGATCGCACGGGCCAATGGAAATTGCTGCGAGGTCAGTTCAATCAATGCATCAACCCTTTACATATGAAAATTTGGCAAGAATTTTTCCGTCGCGGAAATGGATCACATCCACGCCGCGCACATGTCCCAGGTTTCCGTCGGGATTCACCCAAGTATACACCCAGCGCTGCGCTCCCCGGTCGGCGTTGACCATCATCTCCTCAATTTGAATGTGCGCCTGCGGCGACTGAACAAAAAAATCCGCCCAAAAATCGCGCACCGCGTGCCAGCCCTGGTAACGCGTGCCGTCCGGCGCTGGAAAGGTGTTCTCAAACACGCAGTCCAGCGTGAGTAAATCCATCATGGCGCCGACATCATGCTTGTTGAAAGCCGCATTAAACCGTTCGAGTAGATAAACATTGCCTGTGGTCATCGTAATCGCCTCCTGATCAGCCGTTAAGTAGTAAACCCCACCACAGGGGCTGCGGTTCTCGATTGTGGACAATTTTTGTATTAATATTTTTAATGAAACCAAAACCGCGTTACAATGGGGGTGCAGATCTCACTTACTCGATGACGAGGTTCCAACATGGAAGCACCACGGCTGATTGATCGTCCAGCTTTTCGGGTTGCTGGACGAAAAACCTATATCACAGGTCCGGACAATGCCCAGTTTGGCCGTTTTTGGGATCAATGTCGGGCAGAAGACCTTTTTACCCGCCTGCAATCCCTGACCGGTTTTCACCCCGGTGCCCAAACCGGCGCAAGCACTTTGGGCGTTTCTTGTGTCGACGCCAACCCGGACAAACGCGACTTTGACTACCTGATCGGAGTGGAAGTGCCGGAGGGTGCAGATGTGGAAGGGCTGGAAGTTCATCAGGTCCCTGCGGCGCGCTGGGCGGTGTTCACCTGCCGCGGACGCGTTCCCGACTCGATTGTACAGGCGGAAATATTTGCATTTTCCCGGTGGCTGCCGGCTTCCGGGTTGGCGCACGCCTTCGCCCCGGAAATGGAGGTCTATTTCGACGGTGAAAACAACGACGAAACCATTTGCGAGTTCTGGCTGCCGGTAATGCAGCCCGCGTCTTGAATCCGGAACAACCGCTTCACAAAGGAGTGCAACCATGACCAACCAACCTGCCAATGGACATAACCTGGGTGACCTGCTGGCGGAGCAGACCGCCCTGCTGGTGCGCATCGAGAACGACATTAGCGCCGGACGGCAGGCGCAAACCGAAGCCGGGAC
>JACRAG010000118.1 GCA_016213455.1 Anaerolineae bacterium
CGGAATCCGGGCGTTGGAGAACTCCGGTGTATTGTTCCCCATGCTGCGGCATTTGGGTCTGGAAATGGATTTCGTGAAGAATCACATCTCGATCGGTATCGAGGACCGGGTGATCCGAGTTGAGAGCCAGGAAAATGTTCAGGATTATCAGGACTTGCTTGCCGAATTCTATCCGGACAGCAAGGACGAGATTGCGGAAATAATCTCCCAAATCCGAAAAATCATGTATTACATGGAAGTCCAGTATGGCATCGATAATCCAATCTTCCTGGATTTCAAAAAAGATCAGGCGTACATGCTCAAGGTTCTTCTTCCCTGGGTGGTGAAATATGCCATGACGGTCTCGAAGATCACTGCCTTGAACGAACCTGTTGAGAATTTCCTGAGGCGTTTTACCCGCAACCAGAGTTTATTGGATATCATCGCGCAGCACTTTTTCCGATCCACCCCCGCATTTTTCGCGCTCAGTTACCTCAAGATATTTTTGGATTATTATTATCCGCGGGGCGGCACCGGTGAATTTGTGAAAAAGGTGGTGTCTTTCATTGAAGATCACCAGGGGACCATCTGCACAAACATGGACGTTGTCGCGATTGACCCGGACAAACAGCAGATAACGGATGCGCAGGGCAACACGATTGAATATAAAAGGTTGATCTGGGCTGCTGACCAGAAAGCGCTTTACCGATCGATTGATCTGGACAAGGTTGTGGATGCCCGGCAAAAGCGCGCGATCGCAGAACGACGGGACTTGCTCGCGGATAAACGTGGGAATGACTCGGTATTTACTGTCTACCTGGCGGTTGATATGGATAAAAGTTACTTCGCGAACATCGCCAGCGAACATTTCTTTTACACGCCCAGCCGGACAGGGGAAACCGCAGCCGGACCAGTGCCCATTCATGGGGATCGGGCGGCGATTGAGCAGTGGCTTGAAAAGTTCTTTGCAGCCACGACTTACGAGATCTCCTGCCCGGTCTTGCGAGACAGTACGCTGGCGCCTCAAGGGAAAACCGGATTGGTCGTGAGTGTGCTCTTTGATTACGACCTGACGCAAGCAATTGAGGCGATGGGGTGGTATCCAGACTTTAAAGGTTTTGCCGAGACCTGCATCATCAACACGCTGGATGGCACGATATACCCGGGGATTAAAGACGCCATTCTGCAAAAATTTTCGTCAACACCCGTGACATTCGCGAAAGTTTTTGGCAACACGGACGGAGCCATCACCGGATGGGGATTTAGAAATCAACCCATGCCGGCGGAAAACAGGCTGCCGAAAATCTTAAATGCGATCAAAACGCCGATATCCGGAGTTGTGCAGGCAGGGCAGTGGACCTATAGTCCTTCCGGCCTTCCGATCTCCATTCTGACCGGTAAAATGGCAGCGGATCAGGTCATCCAGGAACTGAAAAAAGCCTAGTTGTTGTAGCGTCTGCTTGATCAGCGACGACCCATTATCCGCCAATCCGGTTCAGCGCATGATGAACGGCAGGAAAACCAAACGCGCTCTGGTAGTTTGAATCCTGTACTGCGCCTGCGTCCCGCTCAGGTTGGGGAGCAGCGGCTCAATTTTGATCAGGACCGTACCGGGGGCAGCGGTCTGGAGGATGATTCTGGCGTTCTGCCCCACGCCGGCTGCCTGACCATTGGCCAGGAGGGTTTGTCCGTTTTCTGTGTAAACGGATATTTTTACTGCCGCCCCACCCGACAATGATGGAACATTGACCTGATAATCGCCTGACTCCGGGAGGGTCACTTTAAACCAATCGGGGTCACCTGGACCGCACAGATTTCTCTGTGCCCACTCTCCAGGGGCGAGTGTGCCGGCTTGCGCGGAGATGTCATCCGGTTCAGCGGTGTCCGGGATGCAGGCAGCTGGCAAGGCAACCATGATTTCGGCGGTATCATTGGCGGGCCAGGCTTCCCATTGACCGTTGGCGTCCATGACCCGTAAGCGAAAAGCATATTGCCCCCCCGGGTCACCGGCAAACCAGGTGGATGACTGGTTGGCAGGGATGACCTGGGTATTGGAAGGATTCCAGGTGCCCGGCTCGGTGCGCCACTGAAGCTCAAAGGTGCTCAGGCTGGGACCGGCACTGGCAGCTGTCCAGCTCAAGCGAACGGCAGTTGAATCGAAGGTCTCGGCTGGATTTAGCTGGCTGGAAGGAGCCGGACAGGCATGATCCACCTGGATGGTGCGCGGGGAGAGGGGCGGGGTCACGTTGCCTTCGTGGTCCCAGATGCGTACCGCAACTTCCAATGCGCCGTTGAGCGGGCCGACTTCGCATAGATTTACATCCCAGTCGAATACGCCAGGCGCTGCCGGCTGGGTGACCTTGGGGCCGATTTCCACCCACTGGCTGTTGATTTTCGCCATCAGGCGCACGGCACTGACGCGAACGTCGTCACTGGCATTGGCGGTGACATCCATCAGCGGGTTGTTGCCGGCAGCGACGGTGATGCCAGCTGCCGGGCGGGTGAGTGCGCCGGTAGGCGGGTAGGCGCCGACATTGCCTGAAACAAACCAATCGTTGGCTGGATTGCGCGGATCGGCTTTGTTCCCCAGGCATTCTGTCGCGCCGTCGTAAATTGCGAACCGAGTGACCTCATAGCAGGTGCGCGGGATGCCGTTGTTGATCGAGACGTCGGCGAAACGGATGTCAATGGATCGTCCCCAATAATAGCCGCTGTCGGCAAAATAAATTGAGTTGGTGACCATGAAATGCACATGTTGCGAGGTGCTGTACCCGGTGTCGTCGGTATCTCCCAGGTATTGCCCGCGCACAACCGGGGTGTCCGGGGTCAGGTTGTCGGGGATGGTTCCGTTTGCCAGGTGAATGTAGATCTGGTAGGCATCATCTGCGGCGTTATACAGGACGATGTAATTGGTGCAGGTGGGGCTGCCGTTGGTGCAGCTGTCACGAGTGCCGACGACCGTGCCGCTTTTGGAAGCCACGAGCGGATACATATCCACATCGGTGAAGTCGTAGGCGTACCGGCAAAATTCTGCTGAACAGGAAGGATAGCCCAATTCAGGGATGGATTGAAAGTGGCTGATCGAACCTTCCAACCAGCGGGCTGTGCCGGCAACATAGGGCAGGTAATAACCGGTCAGTGCCTGCCGTGACGGCAGGGATTCCAGCGCGATATCGGTAGGCGCGGGGCTTTGCTCCACCGGAAGCATGCCTTCCGGCAGCCCGTTTTTGATGATGTCCCACTCCGGGTCGCCAGGAAGGATCACCTGCCAGCCATCATCAGACAGGCGCGCCAGGGCCAATCCGGGTTCTGTTGCCAGCACCCGCCCCGCATCGTCGCGCAGCGCCAACCAGAGCACAGCCGTTTTTCCATCTGGACTGGTGAAGGCGGTGTTCACCTCAGGCGAGAATAATTGAAAGGTCAGCATGTTGGCAACCGGCGCATCCAGCAGCCTGCGGGAAAAAGCAGCTGACAGTTCCGCCTGGATTTCAGGTGGGGCAGGTGTGGGCGGTGGGTCGCCTGCAGAAGGGAGAATCAACGCAACTGTGAAGAGCAGGAGCAGGGTAAGGAATTGGTTTGGGCGCATCAGGTTTCGATTCAATTCTC
>JACRAG010000119.1 GCA_016213455.1 Anaerolineae bacterium
GCACCTGCCTGAATAGTCACGGATGCCAGGTGATGGATGATTTTCAAAACCTGCATGCGCGGGTGACGCAGGCGGATGGGTTGGTGCTGGTCAGCCCGGTGTACTGGGGAGAGATGAGTGAATCCGCCAAGGCATTCACCGACCGGCTGCGCCGCTGCGAAGCAACCCTGGGAAAAGACAGCCGCCTCTATGGAAAACCGGTGCTGGCGGTTGCTGCTGCCGGCGGCAGCGGGGGTGGGATGGTCACCTGCCTGGCGAGCATGGAGCGTTGGATCCAGCACGTGCAGGCGAGAACGTTTGATTTGATCCCGGTCAACCGTTGGAGCCGTGAGTATAAGCTGATCGCCATTCGAAGCGCAGCCCATGCCATGACCACAGCGGACGCCCGGTAGCTTTTCCCGGACTGCCGGCATGTATGACGTTGCGAGTCGAAAATCTGCCCTGGCTGTTGTAGAATTAGGGTATATCACACCAATTTAATCATCATTGCAGGAGAAAAAATGGAATACCGTCGTTTGGGAAAAGCCGGCATTAAAGTTAGCGCGTTGTCACTGGGCGCGTGGGTCACCTATGGTGGACAGGTCGGTCAAGAAGTGGCGGATCAGTGCATGGCTGCCGCCTTTGAGCACGGGGTGAACTTCTTCGATAATGCGGAAGCATACGCCGATGGGAACGCCGAGATCGTCATGGGCAACGTGATCAAGAAAGCCGGATGGCGGCGTGAAGATCTGGTCGTATCGACCAAAATCTTCTGGGGCGGTAAAGGGCCTAACAATTCCGGCCTTTCGCACAAGCACATCATCGAAGGCGTGAACAATGCGCTCAAGCGCCTGCAGATGGATTATGTCGATCTGGTGTTCTGCCACCGGCCTGATCCCAATACACCCATTGAAGAGACGGTTCGCGCGATGGACCAGGTGATCAAGTCGGGCAAGGCGTACTATTGGGGCACTTCGGAGTGGTCAGCCGCTGAGATTGTGCGCGCAGATGGCCTGGCTCGCCAATATGGACTGACACCGCCGACCATGGAGCAGCCGCAGTACAACATGTTCGAGCGGGCGCGCTTTGAAAAAGAATATGACATCCTGTACCGTGAGTTGGGGTACGGCACCACCATCTGGAGTCCGTTGGCGTCCGGCTTGCTCTCGGGGAAGTACAACAACGGCATTCCTGAAGGCAGCCGCGCCACCCTGGCAGGTTATGATTGGCTGCGCGAGCACGTGATCACGCCGCAACGGGTGGAAAAGGTGAAACAACTGGTTCCCATCGCAGGCGACCTGGGTTGCTCGATGGCGCAACTGGCGCTGGCCTGGTGTTTGAAGAACCCGAATGTCAGCACTGTCATCACCGGCGCCAGCCGCGCAGAACAGGTACATGAGAATATGAAAGCGTTGGATGTGGTGGTCAAATTGACACCCGAGATCATGGAAACGATCGATTCCGTCCTGGGGAATAACCCCAACAAAGCATAAGGTCGACCGTACCACAAGCCATGATGTTTGGGGTGGCTGCGGCCGTTTGGCTTGTTCAGCAGCCCCAAACTTTTATATCCCCGCAGGCCCGGCTTGTTTCAGCAGGAGGGTAAAATGACAGTCACATTTGGCTGGCGCATTCCAGATTTTCCCGTGGATGGATCGAACGCCGACAATTTCCGCCAGCAAATTTTTGACTATCTTAGCCTGTTGGAGGGGCACTTCGAAACCGCCTGGGTTGGCGACCATTTCTTTCCGTGGATGGAATCAATCGACCAGCGAACGGATACGATTGAGGCGTGGACGACACTCACTTATGTACTGGCGCGGTATCCGAAACTGAAGGGGGGCACGATTGTGCTTTCGCAGGGGTACCGCCCGCCAGCGCTGTTGGCAAAAATGGCAGCCAATTTACAGTGGCTCTCGGGAGGACGCTTTATCCTTGGATTGGGCGCCGGCTGGAAAGAGAACGAATATCGCGCTTACGGTTATGACTATCCCGCGACAGGTGAACGCCTGGACCAACTGGAAGAGGCAGTCCAGGTGATCCGTGCGATGTGGACGCAAGATGCGCCGGTTTTTCAGGGGAAAGTTTACGCCGTCCAGGACGCTTTCTGCAATCCGCGCCCCGATCCGCTGCCGCCCTTGATGATCGGCGGGCACGGACGCAAAAAGACACTGCGCTTGGTCGCCAGATACGCGGATTGGTTGAATTTCAACAATTGCACGGTCGACGAATACCGTGAACTGTTGGGCGTGTTGGATGAGCACTGTCTGGCAGAGGGGCGTAATCCGCTGGCGATTAAAAAAACGTACGCCAGTGAATGCCTGGCGATTGCGCCGACACAAGCTGAGGTGGACCGGCTGCTGGCAGACAGCCCTTTTCGAGCGTTCAACCTGTTGGCTGGTACACCGGAAGAATGTTATGAAAAAATCCGATCCTTTGTCCAGCTGGGTGTGCAGCATTTTATCGTGCGTTTCCCGGATTATCCGCAGACGGGCTGCGCCGAACTGTTCATCAAGGAAGTCTTGCCGCGCTTCCAATGATTTATCTGGGCAATTTTTATGTGAATGAGCGCGAAAGGGAACACGGACGGATTAATCCCCCAATTCAATCCTTTACGGATCCTGGCAAAAATTATAGCGATATATAATATATAGGAGAGTACGAGTGAGTATCTCCTTTATATTGGGTAATAGAGGTTATGGATAACACTGAAATAAATCGCTCTACCAACCTGGAACCCCTCACCATCGAGCGGATTCAAGATCTGTGGTCCCGGACTTATAACCGGGATGGAAAACCGGACTGGTCGCATATCTTTCCCTATTATCACGAGAATATTCTTTTCGAGGATAGCATCCAGAAGATCGAGGGTATCGCCGAGTTCACCGCCATGTGCAACCGGCTGACCACCCGTTGCGAACAGCTTAACATGGAAATTCTTTCCATCGTCATGGATTCTCATCAGGTTTTCTTTCAGTGGAAGATGGTGATGATGTTCAAAAAGTTCCCGAGTACCCCCCTTTACGGTTGTACGAAACTCACGCTTGGCGATGACAACCGGATCATTGCACAACGGGATTATTTTGATATCTGGGGCACCATATTCAACGGCATCCCCATGCTTCGCGGCGCTTATTGGAAATTCATGCACCGGTATTTTGGATAAGCAGGTTTCCCGGATGAAATTACCAGAAGAACTTCAATTTATCGCCAATGCGCGCAAACCCCAAAAGACAACAGACGCCAGTATGCATGGGCGCGTTTGCATCGTCACAGGCGCGACATCCGGCGTGGGTTATCATGCCGCCAAATGCCTTGCCCAGGCTGGCGCTGATCTGGTCATGGTATGTCGAAATGGCGAAAAGGCTGGCATCTTTCAGCAAGAACTTCAACGGGAATTTCACATTCGTGTTGATGTTGTGCTGGCGGATTTTTCCTGCCTCGCCGAGGTGCGCTCGGCAGCCGAGTCGATCCTGGCGCGTTATCCTCATATCGACGTGCTGATCAACAATGCCGGTGTCCATCATACCAGCCGACAATTGACTGACGAAGGTTACGAAACCGTCTTTTGCGTGAATCATCTGGCACCCTTCCTGTTTACTCGTTTACTGCTCCCGCGCCTCATCGAAAGTGCGCCAGCGCGCATCATTCAGGTGAATTCCCAGGGGCATCGTTTTGGCGGGCTGGATTTGAGTGACCTTGACTGGGGGCGGCGGCGGTATAAAGGCTTGCAAAGTTATGGGGCATCCAAAACGGCGCAGCTTCTCACCGCCTGGAAACTGGCAGAGGAACTGGAAGGAAGCGGTGTAACGATAAATGCGATGCATCCAGGGGAAGTGCGGACCAATATCGGCATGAACAACGGTTTGCTCTACCGGTTGTATCAGCGTTACCTTCTCTGGTGGGTTTTGAAAGATCCTGAAATTTCAGGAAAGGCCATTTACTACCTGGCAGCCGCGCCCGAGATGGAAAAGGTGAGTGGGAAATTTTTCAATCTGACGATCGAAGAAAAACCGGCTTGCCATGCGCTGGACCGGACCATTGGAAATCGTATCTGGACAATCAGTGAGCAACTCACCGGCCTGGCTTGTGCCGATTGATTGGATTACGCGATCTCTGGCTGTGTGAGTGGTGTTGGCTTCATTTATATAGATGGTTTGCCTTCGTATTTTTGGGATATCCATTAAGGTGTGAATATGAAATATGATGCCGTCGTGGTTGGTGGTGGAATTGCCGGATTGATCGCATCGGCCTA
>JACRAG010000112.1 GCA_016213455.1 Anaerolineae bacterium
CTGATCTGAATTTTTGCCTGCCGGTGGTGCGGCTGGTGCATCCGAATATCGTAGAGGCCAATTATCACACTGCCGCTGCCGGCGGGATGGTCACCCGCCTGGATCTGGCTGCCCCAGCCGAGATCGTCCTAGCCTTGGAAGGACTGCTGGCAAGCATCGATGGGGTCTCCAATCCAGATGGGCATTATCAGCTCTCTGCCGGGACGCATCTGTTGTGCGCCTTCGCCTGGCCGCTTTACAACCACAGTAAAGAGCGCAGTTTGCGCCTGGTGGAACCACCCGCCGGGCTGCGCCTGCAAAACCCGGTGGAACCTGATCATGAAAACCCATGGGTTCTGCTCAAGTTATCGGATTTCGCCCTGGTTGAAGATGATGTCACATGGATCTGGTTTAAAGGTCTCGACGGTAAACGCGATGCCAATTCTGCCGGCTATCGTACCGCGATCACGACTTATTTGGCTGAACCGCAGCGACTTTGGACGGAGAATCAAATCGAAAAAATGCTGCCTGCCGCCGCGGAAATGTTTGTCACCGACACGCACTGGTGCTTCATCGGTCGCGAAGTGCTCGGTGATGCCGCAGATTTGGTGCAAAACCCCCAGGCTGTGATGTTCGACAACCCCGCGCTCACGACCGTGCTGCCTTGCGGAGATGCGGACGTGGAGTTGATCTATGACTTGGGCGAAGAGACGGTTGGTTATTTTGATCTGGAACTGATGGCTCCAGCCGGGGTGGCATTGGATGTTTATGCCGTTGAATACATTGCCCCGGATGGGCGCGTGCAGCACACCGGCGATAACCGCAACGGACTGCGCTATATCACCCGCGCCGGTCTGAACCGATTTACCTCGCTCAAACGTCGCGCCGGGCGTTATCTGTTTCTTACCCTCCGCTACCCGCCTGCCGGGGACGGAGCCGTAGCACCTGTGCACTTCCGCCTGGTGCGGGTGATCGAATCGACCTACCCCGCCGAACCGCGCGCCTCTTTTGCCTGCAGCGATGCCCGCCTGGAACGCATCTGGCAGATTTCAGCGCGTACGCTGGAACTGTGCATGGAAGATACCTTCACCGATTGCCCTCTCTATGAGCAGACCTACTGGGTGGGCGATGCACGCAACGAGTCGATCTTCGCTTACGATACGTTCGGCGCGGTTGATATCGCCCGACGCTGCCTGCGTCTGGCAGCTCAATCGCTTGAACGTTATCCGCTGGTGGGCGGGCAAGTGCCCTCAAGTTGGGATATGTTGCTGCCAGCCTGGAGTTTTTTGTGGGGTATCGCGGTTTGGGATTCCTACTTCTATACCGGCGATCGTGCCGTGTTGGATGAGTTCTGGCCGGCGGTGGTGCGCAATTTGCAAGGTGCGGAGGCTTTGCTCACAGATCAGGGGCTTTTCGGTGGGCCCTTCTGGAATATGTTTGACTGGTCCGGCATTGACGACCAGCATGAAACCGTGCTGCACAACAGCCTGCTGCTGGTGGGCGCGCTCCGCGCCGCCGAGAAATGCGCGACTGTGCTCAATGATGGCTCCCGTGCCGCCTGGTTGAGCGGAATGCGGGAACGAATCAGCCGTGCGCTCAACAGCTGGTGGAATCCGGTGCTTGCCAGCTATCCCGACAGCCTGTTGGAAGACGGTTCGCCCAGTCCCTCCACCTGCCAACATACCAGCTTTTTGGCGCTGCTCTACGATGTTATTCCAACCGAGTATCGTGCCGCTGCGCTGGCCAACACCCTGACTCCACCCGTGAGCATGGTCAAGGTGGGTTCGCCTTTTGCGATGATGTACTTATATGAAGCGATGGAAAAGGCAGGGCAGCCCCAGTCCATTCTTGATTCGATCTACGAGAACTACCTGCCCATGCTGCGTGCAGGCGCCAGCACGGTCTGGGAAGTCTTCCCGGCCAGCAACGCCCGACCGCAGGATTTTCCCACGCGTTCTCACTGCCATGCCTGGTCCTCTGCCCCGCTGCATTTTCTGCCGGCAGTGGTGCTTGGCATCCGCCAAACCGCGCCAGGCTGCGCAGCCTACGACCTCAGTCCCTGGTTGGCTGACGGCCTGGATTGGGCGGAAGGCTCGGTGTGTACGCCGAACGGGATGTTGCAGGTGAGTTGGAAGCGCACCCGGGAGCACTTGCAGGTGCAGTTCAGCGCTCCTGAGAGCGCCCAGGTACACTTCGAGAGAAATGCTTCGATGGAAGGATTGGAAATAGAAGTGAAGCATCTCATTCCTGGCAATTAAGCGTCAGTCCGGGGATAATTTGTGGCACAATGAAATAATCTTGCGATATCCCGCATCGGCTACTCGTTACCCACAAATCGATTAATACCCGTTATTATCTCTGAAACGGGTCTCGCGGCAGCCCCATAGAAAATCCCTGCTCACTTGCCCATGCTCCGCCGTCGGGGGATGGGTTGTCTTTCAACTTCCCTTGCGACTTTAAGAAAGCCCTGGCGATCATGATGCACAGCGTCGAAAATGGGCCGCCGATGCGGTAAAATAAGAGGGTGCCCGCCCGTTCCGGGCGGCCTGGCGAATAATGCGATTCCACCGGGGAGCACAGCGTGCTCCCTGGATGCTTTTCCACCGTGTGCGGGACAATTCCGGCGCGGCTCTTTAGAAGGTTCCTGTATGACCGATTCCAATTTACCCCCTCTCCGTATCCACCTGCTGGCTCCGGGAGTATCGGATGATGCACATGCGCTGCAGCAGCATGACTGGTTGGCTGTGCGCGATCAGATCCTCCCCGAGGTGCAGGCCATTTTCGACCATAAAAAGTATATCGAACGCAGCCTGCCCCGACCGCTGCGCTTCGCCTGGGCGCTCTCCGATCCGGCCCAGGACCACGCCGCCTACGATCTGCTGATTGCCGAGACGCCCGATTTCCGCGGCGCGCAGGTGTTCGGCGGGCTGACCGGCACCGAAGCCGAGGTGGTCAACCTTAAAATTGGCCGGCGCTACTACTGGAAGGTGCTGCAGCGCCGCGGCGAGGCGGTGACTGCCGAGTCGCCGGTGGCAGCCTTTGAGACGCGCGCCAGCCTGCCGCGCTGGGTGGCGGTGCCGGGCATCACCAACGTGCGCGATTTGGGCGGGTGGCTTGCCGGTGACGGGCGGCGCGTGCGCCAGGGGTTGGTGTACCGTTCCGCGGAGATGAATACCCACATCACCCTGCTGCCGGAGGCTGAACGCGTGCTGCTGGAGGAGCTGGGCATTCGAACCGACCTGGACCTGCGCGGCACCGCGGATGACGAAAACCCCGCCCCCGCGCTGCCGGAAAGCCGGGTGACCTGGGCGTCGGTGCCTTTTTATGCCTATGGCGAGCTGTTTGATGAAATGGGCATGGCGGCGGTGCGGCGCGCCTTCGACGTGCTCAGCGACCCGGCAAGTTATCCGGTGCTGATTCACTGCTGGGCCGGCGCGGACCGCACCGGCACGCTGTGCTTTTTACTCAACGGTGTGTTGGGGGTGGGCGCAGAAGACCTGGCCCACGATTATGAGCTGACCACACTCTCCTTGATCGGCCCGCGCTCGCGCGAAAACCGGGAGTACCGCGAAATGATCGCCGGGTTGGCGGCATTCGGCAGCCCGGACGCCGCGCTCCACGAACGCATCGAGGCCTTTTTGCAGGCCTCAGGCGTCACCCCGGCGCAGATCGCGCGCCTGCGCGACCTGATGCTGGAATAATCATTGGAGAGTCTCTCGATTCAAACGAAGGCAGCCTGGGTGGGCTGCCTTCGTTTGTTCCGGCGTCACGCACGGATTGGGTTTAGCGAATCCCTTTTTGTTGGGCAAGCGGCTTATACAACATATCATCGCCCTGGATGTGGTTGATCAGCCAATCCTTGAGGAACTGGTTGACCTGCACGCTCAAACCGACGGTGCTGGCGGAAGCCTGGGCCTGATATTGGAGCA
>JACRAG010000124.1 GCA_016213455.1 Anaerolineae bacterium
TCACCATCCGCAAATTTCAACGCGACAAGCTGACGATCCAGCAGCTCATCGGCTATGGATCCATCACCCAGAACATGGCGGATTTTGTGCGTGCGTGCGTCATCTCCCGCTTGAATGTCATCATCTCAGGCGGTACCGGGTCAGGAAAAACCACTTTATTAAATATTCTTTCCGGATTCATTCCTGAAGACGAACGCATTATCACCATCGAAGATGCAGCCGAGCTGAAATTACAGCAGGATCATGTGGTGCGCCTGGAAACCAAACCGCCCAACGCGGAAGGTCGCAATGCGGTGTCCATTCGTGAATTGGTGCGCAACTCATTGCGTATGCGTCCAGACCGGATTGTGGTTGGGGAATGCCGCGGCGGCGAAGCCCTGGACATGCTGCAAGCCATGAACACCGGACATGATGGTTCGCTCACCACCCTGCACGCCAACACCCCCCGTGATGCCATCTCTCGTCTCGAGACCATGTGCTTGATGTCAGGTATGGAACTACCCATCAAGGTAGTTCGCGAACAAATCGCCTCCGCCATTGACCTGATCGTCCAGCAGTCGCGCTTCAAAGATGGCACCCGCAAAGTGGTCACCATTTCGGAAGTCGCCGGCATGGAAGGCGATACCATCGTCATGACTGACATCTTTAAATTTGAGCAGACCGGCATCGCTTCTGACGGACGAGTGCTGGGTGAATTGAAACCAACCGGAATTCGCCCGCTGTTCACCCCCCGCCTGGAAGCCGCCGGCTTCAGGCTGGGTCCTGAAGTCTTCGGCGCCAACCTGGCGGGCCTGATCGGTGGCCCCAGTAACCGCCGGCGATAAAACCGGGCAGATGGCAGCCGGCTGAAGCCTGTGATTTTTTTTGCTTTGTCGTCGCATGAGGTGCTCATGAAGAACCAACGCCAAATCCTACAGATTCGAAAACGGAAACTCGCGGCACTGATCTCTGACAGCCGTCAGGCTGCCCGACGGTCAATCGACGAATGCGCTCAGGCTGTCGGTGTTTCTGCCGAGAAATTCCAGGCGTACGAAACCGGCCTGATCAGCCCCTCTTTACCCCAACTCGAGGTGCTTTCTCTGTATCTGGATGTGCCGCTGGCCCATTATTGGGGCAAACAAACCCGCCAGCGGATTGAAGTACCTGAACCAGGCAAAGACCTGGCCCGCTCCCTGGGCATTCGCAACCGCCTGATCGCCGCCTCGATCAAGTTGATCCGCACGAACGCCGGGATGAGCCTGGCACAATTGGCAGAGGCAACGGGAATCGGCGAGGAAACCCTGACCAAGTACGAGCAGGGGGAGAGCGATATTCCGCTGCCGGAATTGGAATTGATCGCGTCCGGGTATAACAAACCCATCGAAGACTTCTTCGATCAAAAAGGGGTTGCCGGACGACAGCGCTCACGCGACGAATTGATTCAACTCTTTTTCCAACTTCCCGATGACCTGCAACAATTTGCCGCGCAGCCGGTTAACCGGCCGTATCTCGAACTCGCCAAGAAATTGAGCGATATGGATGTACAGAAACTGCGCGATATTGCCGAAAAACTATTGGAGATTACCTACTGATGCCAGACACACTCACCCCCCAAGATCTGGCCAACGAAGGCCAGAAGCTGTATAAAGGAAAACGCTACCAGGAAAGCGCAGCCGCATTTGAACAGGCTGCTCGCGGCTGGCAAGCCGCCGGGGATGCAGCAGCGGCTGCCGAGGCCGCCAACAACAGCAGCGTCGCCTTCCTCAAAGCCGGTGATGCGCAGCGCGCGCTGGATATCGTCGAAGGCACCTCACAGGTATTCGAGGCTGCCAAAGACTCGCGCCGCCAGGGTATGGCGATTGCCAACCGCGCCGCGGCCCTCGAAGGTCTGAACCGCCTCCAGGAAGCTCTTGCCGAATATCAAATAGCCTCGGATGTATTAAAACTGGCGGAAGAAAACGAATTGCGCTCCTATGTGCTCCAGTGCATCTCGGCGCTGCAAATCCGGACAGGCAAGGAATTGCAAGCCCTGGCTTCCATGGACTCAGCCCTGGAGAATCGGGAAAACCTTTCGCTGCGCGAAAAACTGTTAAAAAAACTGATCAAGACCCCTTTTAACATGCTCAATCGGAAGTAATGCCGACGTTATCTGCGAAGAACTCCCTGCGGCAGGCAGAGCCCTATGACCGGTCTCTCCTGTCGCGTTTCTTGAATAGCTCCGCCTACACCCATCGTCACCTCGATTGGCGCGATGCGTTGGATTGGTTGGGCAGCCAGCCTTTCTGGATTCTAGAAAAATTTGGCGAACCGGAGGCAGTGATCGCCTGTCCACCCGATCCGGCGGATACCGCCTGGATCCGTCTGTTTGCTGTTTCTCCCCTCACATCGCCAGCCTGGTGCTGGAGCATTCTTTTCGAACGCGTCCTGACCCAGGTCACAAGCCTGAAACCGGTTCCACAGCTCGTTTCACTGGCGCTCAACGATTGGTATGAAGATTTACTCACCCTGAATGGCTTTACCCATCACCAGGATATCGTGGTTTTGAGCTACGAAACCCAGCCTCCCCCGCCGCTGGAAGAGCGCGAAGGTCTGATCCTGCGCGCCATGCAGCCCGATGATCTCGAAGCGGTCACGCGGGTCGATAACCTGGCTTTTGAACCCATCTGGCGATTAAGCTACACCGACATCACCCGGGCTTTCGACCGCTCCAGTTACAAAACGGTGATGGAATTGGACGGTGAGTTGGTCGGCTACCAGATGAGCGCCCTGAACGGTTTCAGCGCTCACCTCTCCCGCCTGGCAGTGCTGCCTGACCTGCAGCGCCAGCGCATCGGATATCGCCTGGTACAAAACGCGCTCGATCATTACATCAACGGACATCGCTCATGGGGCGTCACACTCAACACCCAGGACAACAATGCCTCCTCACTGTCTCTCTATCGCAAAATTGGGTTCCGACTGACAGGGGAACATTTCCCGGTGTTTGTTTACTCCAATTAACCCTCGTTCATCCCATCTTGAATCGTTGTTCGAATTTCTCCAGACTGTAATTGCGGCTGTTCGCAAAGGGTTTTGACAATCATGGGGTTTGGGGTAAATGATGGACTGTTCGCAGACTTTGCGAATAATTTTGTGCCTGCCATCCGGTTCATGCTGACCCAGATAAGAATAAGATTATAATTTTTCCCTTTTTCATCCTGTTTTGGTACAATTTCTTTAACGCATCCAACAGGAGAGAATAAAATGGGAAAACGTAACCGCCGCAACGAGGCAACCCCCAAAAAACCGAAAAACAATCGCAAACTGCTGATTGGCCTGGTCACTCTGGCAGCCGTGGTGATTGCAGGCATCATCATCTTCATTTCGACATCCAATCCATCCCCAGTTCTGGCTGCCCCACCCCAGGCAGATGGCATGTCCATGGGCAATCCGGATGCCAAAGTGATCGTGGTGGAATACAGCGATTTTCAATGCCCATTCTGCGGGCGTTTCTCCAGAGAATTTGAGCCGCAAATCATTGAAAAGTATGTAGCCACCGGCAAGATTTACTACACGCACACCCCGTTCGCATTCCTGGGCAACGAATCGGTGCGCGCCGCTGAAGCGGCCTATTGCGCCGCCGATCAAAACCGCTTCTGGCAGTTCAAAAAGGTGCTATTTGACAACCAGGCGGGCGAAAACCAGGGCGGGTTTTCCGATTCCCGCCTCATCCGCTATGCCCAGCAGGCAGGGTTGACCATGACCGAATTCCGTCCCTGCTTTGACCAGCGTAAATACCAGCAGCAGGTCAAAGATGATTACCAGCAGGCACAAGAGAAAAACATTCAAGGGACCCCAACCTTCCTGGTAAACGGGAATGGCCCGATCGATATGAATGGCCTATCCGAGGCGATTGATCAGGCGTTAGCCGCCAATCCTTGAACTAAAAAGGGCTCGGAAAACCGGGCCCTTCTCATTTTTCTTGATCGCAATTTATTTCAACTGAACCTCGATCGCAGCCAGGATTGCCACGATGATCGGCGCCACCAGCAAGGCGGGCAAAAAGCTGCCGGTGCGAATCTTCTTGATCCCCAATAA
>JACRAG010000120.1 GCA_016213455.1 Anaerolineae bacterium
CACAGCTTCTTCCTTGCTGATCAGGCCTTCGTTGACCATATCCACAGCGATTTTGATCGCGGCGGAAGCAGTGCGCTTGCCATTGCGGGTCTGGAGCATCCAGAGCCGGCCGCGCTCGATGGTGAATTCCATGTCCTGCATGTCTTTATAGTGGACTTCGAGGATATCGCAGATCTTGAGGAACTGCTGGTAAGCCTCGGGGAGTTTATCGCCCATCTGGTCGATCGGATCAGTATTGCGAATGCCCGCCACGACGTCTTCGCCCTGGGCATTGAGCAGGTACTCACCGTACAGTTTGCGGTCGCCATTGGCAGGGTTGCGGGTAAAGGCAACGCCGGTACCGGAGTCCCAGCCCATGTTACCGAAGACCATGGTCACAATGTTGACCGCGGTGCCCAGATCATCCGGGATGGATTCGGCGCGGCGATAGTCCTTGGCGCGTTTACCGTTCCAGCTCTTGAACACGGCTTCCGTCGCCAGGCGCAGCTGCTCAATCGGGTTCTGCGGGAAATCGAAACCCTTGTTCTCGCGAGTAACTTTCTTGAAGATCTCGCAAAGTTCCTTCATGTCCTCGGCGGTCAGGTCAGTGTCGGCCTTGGCGCCTTTGTGAGCTTTGAACTCATCCATCGGCTCTTCGAACGCCTCGTCGGGCATGCCCAAAACAACCGACCCGAACATCATGATCAGGCGGCGGTAGGAGTCATACACGAAGCGCGGATTGCCGGTCAGATTGATCATGCCTTCCACGGTCTGGTCATTCAGGCCGATGTTCAGCACGGTGTCCATCATACCGGGCATCGAGAACTTCGCGCCGGAACGGCAGGAGACCAGCAAAGGATTGGAGGGATCGCCGAATTTCTTGCCGCTGGCTTCTTCCACTTTAGCCAATGAATCCAGCTCTTGTTCCCACATGCCAGCGGGGAACTTCTCGCCCTCGGCCTGGTAGGCATTGCACGCCTCGGTTGTCACCGTGAAGAACGGCGGAACCGGCAGGCCAATTCGGGTCATTTCAAACAGGTTCGCGCCCTTCCCACCCAGGAGACCGCGGACTTTGTCCCAATTGCCACCGACTGATGCGGAGGCCTGGGCCAGCTCATTAAACACGTACACCCACTTTTTCTCGGACATTCTGGAAAATCCTCCAAAGAATTTTCAACCCCGTGACGGGGATGATATGCAAAAATCAGTAAAAATTCTACCATAAAAAGGGTCTTCCCGCGCCAAAACCCCGACAAGATGAGAAATTGGTCTAATCAACTCAACCCTTCCTCTCTTCCTGAGAAAAAGATGGGGGTAAATCATTTATTTTCTCGCAAGAAGAGGCGGATTAATCCAACAAACCGCCTCCATCCGGTCATTTCACTTGTAAACCCATTGAAAGGTAAAAAATTACCAGGATGGCTGATAATAGGGAAAACCAATTGGCCGTGCTCTGGAAGGCCCCCAAGGACAGCGACAAGGCTGCAACCTGTACCGGAGTTCCGGCTTCATTTTATTATTTAGAAACAATGGGAAATTCTCAAATGCGCGTATTGGTCATTGATGATGATACCGGCATGACTGATTTACTGACCATTCTGCTGACGCCTGCCAATGCGGAAGTGATCACAGCCAACACAGCCGAACAAGGCTTATTTTTATGCAAGAACAACAACCCCGACATCGTGATCCTGGATCTCATGCTCCCGGAAGAAGAGGGGTGGAAGGTCTGCCAGTCTATTCGGGAATTTTCTGATGTTCCGGTATGCATCCTCTCAGCCTTCGACACCCCTGGGATGATCGCCAAGGCGCTGGACAGCGGTGCAGACGATTACCTCACCAAACCCATCTCCAGCGGCACACTGATCGCCCGCATCAACAAGCTGCTTCGCCGGCCACTCATGGTCCACCAGGCCGAGAAAGCACCCAACACCAGCCCATTGACCTAAAATTCAACAACCGCCCTTTCCAGGGCGGTTTTCTTTTGTGCAGCCAGCTATTTCATAGTAAAATTACGCAAGTTGTCAACTTGCTCCCGGGCACTCGCAGCAATCCTTCGCCGGAATTATGGAGAACAACTTATGCAGCAATGTTCAAAATGCAACACAACCAACGCTGATACCAACCAACTCTGCACCGGTTGCGGTGCAGAGTTACGCGAATTTTCAACCACGGCAGTTACCTTGAAAAGCTTCAAGGAAAACGAACGCGTCAATTTGATCCATCTCGCTGCTCCCGCAGATGCCTGCCCGGCGTGCATGGCTGTGCAGGGCACGTATCCTAAAGATAAAGTGCCAGCTTTGCCCGTGGAAGGCTGCTCCTGCGTTTTCGGCTGCACCTGCTATTACCAACCCCTGCTGGAAAGCATCTTTCCATAAAATCTACCCCATAAATGTAAACAAGGCAGTTCAATCTGAACTGCCTTGTTTTTTTCTCAGGACTCACTGGATATAGACCAGGTAGAGACCGACAAAATAAATCACAAACAGGAGAAGTCCGTCAATTTCAAACAGCCAAAACCGTTTTTCTAGGCGAGCTGTATTCCCCAAAACGCCGAACAGAGTCATCACCAACCCCAATAGACCAGCCAACAAGAACACCGGATCGATCTGCCCCAACAGCCTGCCATCCGTGTAGAACAGGTCAGCAGCGCCCAGGGCAAACATGTTGAACATGTTGCTGCCAAACAGATTGCCTGCCGCCAGGTCAAAAGCCCCCAGGCGCGCTGCCGCAATCGTGGTCACCAATTCCGGTAAAGATGTGGTGATGCCGACCAGGGTGGTGCCAATGAACCCGGAACTCAAGCCGGTACGTTCGGCGATTCCCAGGCTGCTCTCCACCAGCCAGGGCGAGACAATCACCAACAACGCGGCAGCCAGGCCAAAGCCAAAAAGCCCCACCCACAAGGAAGGCAGGCTCTCATCCGGTTCTTCCTCATCGACTATGCCGGCATCATTGGAGTTTACCCGCAGGATATAGATGATGCCGATATAACCGATCATGATCAAAATACTGTCCAGGCCCACCCAACCAACCATCGTTTTTATGTTGGCTACGATGAATACCAGCACCAATCCAGCCATCAAACTGGCGGCTGTGCCGCTGAGGGCATGCCGGCTGTAAATTACCCGCAGGATGCGCTTGCTTTGAAAAGTAAGATCCAGCACTGCCAGCATAAACATGTTGAACATGTTGCTGCCAAACAGATTACCTGCAGCCAGGTACACATCTCCCGCCTCAAAAGAATTTATCACTGTCAGGAATTCAGGCAAAGAAGTGGCGGCCGAAAGCAAAATGGTGCCGATGAATAGGCGCCCCAACCCGGTCCGTATGGCAATGACATCACCGAATTCAGCCAGTTTTGTGGCAGCCACAATCAACAAAGCTGCGCTGATCAGGAACTGGAGCCAGATCATCCTCCCTCCATTTCCTTGGGGAGGCCCTTGCTGACTGAAAGCGGCCATGAGGTAAATATCCCCGTATGCGGTCGAGAGAGATCACCCACAACCTTTTCAGTGGCCTCCAGGCATGCCTTTACCATCTCTTCGTTCGAAACCATCGCCAGCAGCGTGACATTACCTTCATAATTGGTGCTTGCATGGGTGATGTTGTACCGGATGGGAATATTCAACCGCTTGGCGCGCTTTCGAAATATACCGGTCGATTCAAATATTGTCGCGCCATGAATACCCGCTGCATACCACGAGTCCAGGATATCATCCAGCAGCATTGGATCGTCCAGAATAAACATCACCATATACATAAGAAACTCCTTATCAAGAAATTATTGGCGGCCTTGGCCCGAGAAGGTTAAATCGCTTCAACCCGGGTCAACAGGTCAGACAAAGCCGAAACCACTGCACCTGGCGCCTCCATCATCACCATATGACCTCCGCCTGGCACCATGTACAGCCGCGCATCCGGAAGCAGACTGACCATTTCTTCCGAGCGGCGTGGTGAAATCAAATCATCGATTTCTCCGGCAATGACCACTGATGGAACCCGGATGGATGGCAGAAGCGCCATGCGATCTTTACGATCCGCCATGCCACGCAAGCAACCAGCCACCGCCAGCGGGTTGGCCTTCTCCATGTAAATTCGCGTTTTTGCTCGTACAGCCGGATCCGGGCTGTAGCGTGCCAGTCCGGCTTCATCAATCTCATTTTTACCGGTCTGTTCAATCTTCTCCGCCTGGGCAATGCGACCTTGCCGGCGCTCAGGCGCGTCTGCTGCCGCCTGGCTGGTGACGAGCGCAAATCCGGATAAGCGGTCTGGAAACGCCGCCGCAAATGACAAACTGATGTACCCGCCCATCGAATGACCGGCAAGAATCACCCGGTCAATCTTCAACCGGTCCATCAGACGAACAAGATCCTCCGCCATATCCTCCATCCGGTAGATGCCGCTCGACGAGGGGGATTGCCCATATCCCCGCAAGTCCGGCGTGATCACGCGCGCCCGGTTGCGCAAACCAGGAACAACCTGGTCCCAAATGGTGTGATCCAGCGGAAACCCATGAACCAACATCATCGGCGTTCCCGATCCCGCTTCTGTGAAAAATAAATCCATGCCAGACTTATTCATTTGAAACTCCTTTTGATCGCTCCAACCAGGTCCGTGCGGCTGCAATCGCCTCTTCTCGCGTGGTGATTTCACCAGCCGCCTGTGATTCACGGATCATCTCGAGCATCTCTCCGATAATTTTTCCAGGCTTCAGCGCAAATTGCCGTTTTAAATCCTCGCCCGTCAATAAGCGCGGAGGGTCAACCACAGCCACCGGTTTTTCCCAATAGGCCTGATAAAGTGCCCGGCAGGTCTCCAGTTCATCATTCCAGCGCTGCTCGGGCAGTCCATAACTGTAGGTGGCCCAGGCATCAGCCAAAGATAGCAGTCCCACATCCACCCCACAGACGCCTAAATCACGAAAATACCGGTAAATGGCCCGGCGGGAGGGATTGGCGCCGGCGTCTGCCAGCGAATGAATGCGCATGTGTCCGCCAATTATTGCCCGTAAAATATCCATTTCCAGGTTGGAATAAGCCAGTTCTCGCGCCCGATTCAGCATAATGGAAACGCTGAGATCCTCATGACCAAGAAAGCGGATGCGCCCATCCTCTTCCACCGTGCGGACCAGAGGTTTGCCCGCATCATGGTACAACAGCGCGAGTTTCAACAGGCTCTTGCGTTTTCGGCCATTCGGCAGTGGCGCAGCATAATGTTCGCGTAACTTCTCACGGTATCGCCCCAGCATCAGGGAAGCTTTCGCCAGCACAAGACCACCGCTCGTTTCATCCCGGATATCCTCTACCAGAACACTGTACAGGCTCTCCAGGCGGGTGAGGGCTTCCAGGGTGTGTTCCCATACCGGCTGCACATGCGGCGGTGATTGGGTCACCCCATCCATCGCGTCCAATTCAGGCCACAGCACCGGCAAAACCCCAAAGCTTTTCAACAGGCGCAGCGCCAGCGCAGTATTGCCCAATTCCATTATCCGGTTCAGTTCATCCCGGACTCGTTCTCCAGAAATACGCAATAAACCGTCCACAGCTTCACGAATCCACTGTAATGTCGCGGAATCGATGCGTAAACCAAGGCTGACCGCCAAGCGGGCTGCCCGCAAAATTCGCACCGGGTCGCTTGAGAAACTGGTGGGCAGGCAGGCTCGCAGCCGTTTCTCGCGCAAGTCGATCGCCCCGCCGCACGGGTCAATCCAGTGGTTCGGATCACGCAAATCGATCGCAATGGCATTGATGCGAAAATCCCGTGCCCACAAATCCGCCTCCAGGTCGGCAGCCCGGAAAGCGGCAAAGTCCAACAGAAACTGCTCCTGACCTTCTTTTCGGATCACAACCCGCGTGGTATCGCGCTGGTCATCCAGCACAAAAAGGTCAGCCTTTAATGTATTGGCCACCTGGCAGGCCAGGTCATACGTACCGGATGGCAGAATAAAATCCAAATCATGACTTTCATGCCGCAGCAGCCGGTCCCGAACCGAACCACCAACGAGATAAATGGGGCGCTCATTGGTAGCAAACCGGCTGACCACATCCAGGATTTCATTTTCTCTCATAACCCATAACCCCTTGGTAAACACAAAGGCGGTCGCATTGACCGCCTTTGTGGACTGTGAAACATTGAGGCGGTCGCCTGCTTTATGAAGCTGTTTGTTCCATTAAAGCCTGGTATTTCGGCAAATCAACCACCCCGATAAAAGGCAGGTTGCGATAATAATCATCGATATCCAGGCCGTATCCGAATACGAATTTATTCGGGATTTGAAAACCGACATAATCTACAGGGATCGCGATCTCGCGTCGTTCTGCTTTATCGAGCAGAGTGCATACCTTAACGCTATGAGGATTGCGGATGGAGAGGAGTTCGATCACATAATGCAGGGTTCTCCCGCTGTCGATGATGTCTTCGACAAGCAGCACATCCCAATCGGTGATGTCCATGTTTAGGTCCAAATTGATCCGAACCTGTCCTGAAGACTCTCGACCGCCGACGCCGTACGATGAGACTGCCATAAACTCAATCGCGTGGGGAATGGTGATGGCTCGCATCAAATCGGTGAGAAACAACACGCCGCCGCGCAAAATGCAAACCAGGAGCAGCTTCTTACCCGCATAATCATGGCTGATTTGCGCTCCCAATGCCACGATCCGTTCATGCAGCGCTTCTTCCGAGATCAAAACCTCTGCCAGAAAATCCTCATAATTCAACATGAAAGACTCCTCACGATCGGGGCACTTCGTGATGTTCGCGGCAGCGGGCTTCATACATTTCCGCCGCGCCAACAATCACGATCGGGTCATCATATTTCGCCGGACGTCCATTGACAAGCCGCTGGGTCCGGCAGGCGGGTTCTCCACAAACCATGCAGATCGCCTGGAATTTCTCCACGCGTTCCGCGCGGGCCAGAAAGATGGGCATGACACCAAAAGGCTCACCACGAAAATCCATATCCAGACCGGCAACAATCACTCGAATGCCGCGAGCCGCCAACGCCTCAGCCACGGTGACAATATTATCGTCAAAGAATTGCGCTTCATCAATACCCACAACAGCCGTATCAACGTCCAGATTGGCCAGAATGCCGGACGAGTCTGGCAGCGGCAGGGCTTCAAACTCATTGCCTGCATGCGATTTGACTTTTTCCACGCTGTAACGGTTATCAATGATGGGTTTGAAAACCTGGACTTTCTGGCGGGCGATCCTGGCCCGGCGCAACCGGCGAATCAGCTCATCCGTTTTACCGCTGAACATGGAACCCGTGATTACCTCAATTGAGCCCGTCTTTTGCATAGTGTCCCCTTATTGCTGCGCCATCTCGGCCTTGAATGCGTCCAGAATCGCGATGGGAGTGGGGTCAACCCCATACGCCATCGCCAGATAATAGGAAGTGTAATCACCAAACAACAACGCCGTCCACATTTGGGCCAGCTTGCAGTTTCCCCGGCCTTCGATCGTGTCGGTATTGATGCCCTGCTGCATGAACATCTCACGAGTCAAGGTCAGCCGGTGCTGATTGCGCTCGTTCATCCCACGCGAGGTCAGGAAAACCGCGAGCATGTTGCCCAACAACGCAGGTGGGTTTTCCGTCCCCGCCAGGGTGTTGTGATCGGCTTCGGGTAAATACTCAAACTGTGCCCAGGCTTTGGCCAATTCACTGAACTGACCCTTCCAGCGCCGCGCTACGGGCGCCATGTAATCGGCAGAGAAAACTGAGACCCAGCGACCAAACAATTGTCCAGCCATGCGTTTGGCCGGATTGTGTGCAACCGGGGCTTCTGGTTTCAGGTTGGTCTGCAAGTTTCCCATCGCATGCAGCGTTTCGCGCAAATCATCTGCCGGGTCAGGGATCAAACCAAGCCGGAAGAGCGCTGCCAGCAGAAGGCCAAAGGAAAAGCCCACCGCGGTGCGCGGCGCGTGATTGTGTTGAAATTTCCACACCGGAATCTGGTTTTGCCCGGCAAGTGCTGCCAGCTTCCCACCGGTGCAAAACACCAGCAGCCGGCAGCCCCGCAACAGGGCCGCCTGAAAAGAACTCAAGGTTTCCTCGGTGTTACCGGAATGGGAGGAAGCCACCACCAGAGTCGAAGGTCCGGTTGCATAAGCTGGGAGATCGTAATCGCGGTGAACAACCACCGGCACGCGGCACAGGTCGCTCACGTACGAAGCCACCAGGTCAGCGCCAATCGCCGACCCACCCATGCCGGAAATCACCACACAGGAAATGCCTTCATAAGCCGGTAAAGGCTGGCTGAGACCGAGCTGGTATGCGGAAGCAAGCTGATCAGGCAATCCGTTGATCTGCGCAATCATATCCTGGCTGTCGAGTGTTTTGAAA
>JACRAG010000121.1 GCA_016213455.1 Anaerolineae bacterium
CGTACTCGGCATCCACATCCGCCACCTCAAACATCAGGGTGCACCCGCCGGTTGCATACCCCGCCATCGAACCAGGCGCCATCTGCTCCATGCCCCGCCGTGAAAATATCGCCAACCCCGCGCCACCCAGCTCAAACGTGGCGTGCTCGTCGTCGCCCTCCGCCGGCTGACCCAATGCCATGGCATAGAACTTCACCAGCGCGGGCACATCGACTGTGATCAGGCATACACCGGAAAATTTCATCATATTCTCTCCCAGCACCACTTTAACACACTTTTCTGCCGCCGCGGTCGCCTGTAGGACCTCAAAAATACGCCCTTTTCGGCCGGTCAATACGCCTTTCGGACATTGTGGATGGGCCCGCCCACCGGCTATGCTGGTATCAACCAAAATTGACCTATGAACAAGATCAACCGCTTCGTAATCATTAATCCTATTTCTTAAAAGGCTAACGACCCCATGGAAACTGCATTCATCCCCCAACTGCTCGCCCAGGATATCGAAACCGTACGCGAGAATTATGCCGCCTTTTTTGCCCGTTTGAGCGACGCCGACTGGTCACGCCCTGCGCCCCGCGGAAAAGGCGAATGGAACCTGCGTGAGACCGTGGCGCACCTTTGCGCGCTGACCGGCGAAGGCAACCAGAGCATGCTGGCGGCCCTGCGCGGAGAACATCACACCCTGGTCGGGCTGCGCGACCGCTACGATTTTGAGGCCTACAACCGGCGCGAAATTGACCGCCAGGCACACCTGGCCAACGAAACGCTCGCAGTGAATTTCCTCTCTATTCTCGACCAGGCGCGCGACATTGCCCTCCATCTCACCCCGGCTCAACTGGACTGCACCGCCAGCCTGCCGATCTACAACCGGCCCGTCAAAGTCGTCGAGGCGCTGGGCATCCAGGTTTTTCACCCCGGGCTGCATCATTCCGCACAGGTCGCCGAACCCGCCGGCTTGGCGCCGTTGTGGGTACACCTGCCCGCCGACGTGCGCCAGCGCATCATCACGCGCGTCATGCGTGCGCTCAGGCTGTTGTATCGTTTTGACCTGGGCGGCGACCTGCGCGCGACGTTTGCCTTTGAGATCGCCGGCCCCGGGGGTGGATGCTGGCGGGTGGATGTCTCACCCCACTCGGCGCAATCCGCCCAGGCGCCGTGCGAGCGCGCCACCTTCACCATCGGCATGCGCAGCACAGACACATTCTGCCGCATGTTCACCGGGCGCATCAACCTGCTCAGCGACCTGTTGTCTGGCGAATTGCGCCTGAAAGGCGACCTGCGCCTGTTCCGCCGCTTTGGCTCGCTGTTCAGCGTGGACGCGCGCCAGTAAACCAGCATGTAAACAGGCGGCCGCGCTGGCCGCCTGTTTACATGTTTTTGAACAAAGAGCAACCTACCCCGGTCGCTTGCCGCTGCGCCCGCGGAAATAATCGCCGATGGCCTGCAGCGCAGCGTCACGGTGCTGGCGTCTGCCCGCCCACTTGCGCTTGATGGTCCAGCTCATAATGGTGCGCGAAAAATCCAGCCAGTTGGCCAGCTTGACTGGAAGCGGCGCGTGGTGCTTTCGCAGGAACATCAACTGGTTGCGGACGGCATAATAAGCCACGGATGGGCTGGGTTCATAATCGCGCTTGACGCCCTTGTGCCAGAGCTGCGCTTGCGGTTCATAAACCACACGCCAGCCGGCCTTACGCAGCCGGTAGCACAGCTCGGTTTCTTCATTGTAATAAAAAAAGCTCGCGTCAAAACCACCCACCTGCTCCAATGCAGCCCGGCGCAGCAGGATGGCGCAGCCGGAAATCCAGTCCACGTCACAGCGCCGGTCATACTGACCTTCATCCAGCTCGTTCTCGCCAATGTGGCGCGAACGCCAGCGCGCATCGGCTCGAGCACCCGCCGACTGAATCACCCTGGGCTCACTGTAGTGATACACCTTGGGGCCGGTCGCGCCAATGCTCGGGTCGCTCTCCCCGGCCTCCACCATGTGGGTGATGCAGTCCGCCGACAGGGTGGTATCCTCGTTCAACACCAGCACCCAGTCTGCGCCTGCCTGGAGCGCCAGGTCGATGCCAACATTGTTATTGCCCGCATAGCCGCGATTGTCGGTGATCGGCTCGATGCGCACTGCGGGAAAACGGCTGCGAATGGCTTCCACGGAACCGTCGGTGGAAGCGTTGTCCAGCACCAGAACACTCAACGCCGGATAATCGCTTGCGGTGACAGATGCCAAGCACTCCAGCGTATCCTCGCGCCGGTTGGTATTCAAAATGACAACCGTCACCTTTGAATGCAGCGGAGCGTTCATTTTCCCATCTTCAAGCGCCAGCTGGCGGGCAGATTCTTCTCAATTTCGATCTCGCCAAAGATGCTGCTTTCGCGCGCGCCAACCCGCCTGGCCCATTCTGCCATGCGTGCCACCCCTTGCTCCAGCGGCACGCTCTCGCCCAGCTGGAAGATGCGCCGCACCTTTTCGTGGTCGCTGAAGGCGTGCTGGACCTCGTTGCGCGGGTCCAGGTGCTGGATGTTCGCTTCGACTCCCATGCAGCCCGCCACCACTTCCGCCAGGTGATTGACCGAATGCGCCTGGTCCGCGCCAACGTTGAAGACCTGGTTGTAAGCCTCCGGCACGATCACCGAACGCGCGATGATGGGGGCCACATCGGCGATATACGTGAAGGCGCGCGTCTGCTCGCCGTCGCCAAACACGGTCATCGGCTGCCCCTGCATGATGCGGTTCATGAAGATCCCGATCACGTTGCGGTAGGTGTCGCCAATGTTTTGATTCTCACCGTACACGTTATGTGGGCGGAAGATGATGTAATTCAACCCGAACATCTCATGCGAGACGCGCAATTCCATCTCCACGGCATACTTGGCAATGCCGTAAGAGTCCTCCGGCTCCGGCACCAGGTCCTCGGTCATGGGCAGTTGGCCCTTGCCATACACCGCGATGGAGGAGGTGAACACAAAGCACTTCACCTGGTAATTCACCGCCGCGTTGATCAGGTTGACCGAGCCGATCAGGTTGTTGTTGTAGTTGAAACGCTTGATGAAATGGCTCAAACCCTCGGCAGCATACGCCGCAAGGTGAAATACGTAGCTGAAGCGGTGCTGTGCAAACAGCGCGTCGATGCGTTCGGCGTTCATCACGCTGTCCACCACGAGTTCCGCGCCAGGCGGCACATTTTCGGTAAAGCCACCGCTCAAATCGTCCAGCACAACCACATGGTAGCCCATCTCCAGCAGATGGCGGCTGACATGCGAACCGATGAAACCTGCGCCGCCTGTAACGAGTACGCTCTCTCTCATGCCTGCACCTCAATGCTTAGTCTGATCCGTCTGGCGCTTCCTGGGCGGGCCATCCACGGGTCGTTGAATTGGATAATTATACTAATATTAGTAGCCAAAAGAAACCCCAGCATGCCAATTGAAATGGTATTTCAACGCACCAATCTGACCTGCTTTCTCGTTTTGTTATCCGGGCTCCACACCTCCCCCAGATCATTTGGAATGCCCGCAGAATTGATAAAAACAACAGAACCTTAAGACCACCCGAATCGCTTTTCCCTCTTGACCTTAACGTTACGTCATAGCTTATCATCCCCGAAGAAAGGATGAATGAACCATGCAAACCAACTTTATTCCAACCCACGAATACTACCGGCGCATTTTATCGGCACCGGATGCACAATTGCGCCAGCAGCTGTACCTGGATTTATTGGTGCAACCCTGGAAACCGATGATGGATCTGTTTAGCGCAGGTAACGATGACCCGCTGAGCGGGGCGCGTGCCTGGGCCTGGCTGCTGCCCGAGCAGGTCGAACAGATGACGGCGATCCTGGAAAAGCTGGAAGCGGTGAACGCCTGGGAGACAGGTGACGCAGCGTTGAAACGCGCTGCCGCCTGTTTTGCACCTTATGCCGAGCGTATCCCGTTCGACACAATCGACGGCTGGCTGGTGCTGGCAGACCCGGATCGCTCGAATCCTCTGGAGCGCGGCTACTCCGGGGCAACCGACTGGATGCAGCCCCGTTTCATCGGCCAGTTTTGGGACCCAAACGAGGAGAATCTGCGCCGCCTGCCCGGGCTGGTGGCCCACGAAATGCACCACCTGATCCGCAACCGGGTTTTCCCGTTCGGGCCCCAGACTTCGGTGGCGGATTATATTGTCACCGAAGGTACAGCGGAATCCTTTGCCACCTCGTTGTTTGGCGAAGAGAATATTGGGTTGTTTATCAGCGAGTTTGATCCGGCAGAACTGGATACCGCCCGACGATTGATCGCCCCGGCGCTCTCCGCCACCGGATTCGACGTGATCCGCGGGTATATCTTTGGCGACAAGCTGGCCGAGCGAGGAGGTTTCCGCCCCGTAGGTGGAATGCCAACGTTTGGCGGGTATGCGGTTGGCTATTACGTTGTGCAGTCATACCTGAAAAACAGCGGACGGTCGATTGAGGAGGCCACCTTCATACCGGCTGAAGAAATTGTGAGGGAGTCAGGATTTTTGGATTAGGACAAGAACGGTGAAACGACAGTACACGGATCTCATGGAAAGACAAGGAAAAGATTTTTTTCCAAATCCCACCGCGAAATCCGTGTACTGCGCTTTCATTGCTTATAACCAGCCGCCGAACAACCATTCAGAGCCGGTGGAAAATGAAGTTTATGTTATTGAACTGCCATTCTGCTGCGCGGATTTTTTACCCTCCCAGAGCGAAAGCACCAGCATCACCACCGCGAGCGGCAGTATCACCCAGTTGCCAACTGCACCCGGCGGGGTGTGCGCAAAACTGACCGGTTTCATCGCCCCGACCAGCTCACGCAGCAGCACTTCCACGATCAGCAGCAGGTACATCAACGGAATCAACCCGCGATAGCGAAAAGCCGCCAACAATTGAATCAGCGCCGCGATCAACTGTGAACTGCCCCACAAGCCAAATGCAAAAACGATACCCTCAGCGCCCGGAACGGTCAAATCCAACCCGGCGATGCTGCCTGCCCCGCCGTCCGGCGCGAACAGGTGGATGCAGCTGCGCAGCGTGCTGACCAGCGCAATCAGCACAAATACGGTGACCGGCAGCCGAGAACGCCCGGGATATTGGTTCAGGCGTTCGGGGAAAAGCTTTTTGTACAGTAAATTCACAACCCACACTCCAGTAAGAGAAAGATTCGGCCAAATGGCTCCCTCGCCACCATTGTACTCAAGATGCTGCCACCTCGCAAAAACCGCGCCAGGAAGAATTTCACCCCCCATTCCATCCATGGTATCACCTCGAAATGCACCATTGGGTCATTCGCAGGCATAACGAGCAACCCTGGAACGAACAATGCCCCGTGGTTGCTCATTCCACGCAAAGCGGGTACAATCTCCGCAGAACTAACCGCGCCGGAGAAAATAGATGAGCGATTCACCTGCCCAGAGCAATTTCATACGTGAGGCGATCGAAGAAGATTTGCGCAGCGGGCGTTATGCCACGGTGCACACGCGCTTCCCGCCCGAACCCAACGGCTGGCTGCACATTGGTCACGCCAAAGCCATCATCATCGATTTTGGCACGGCGCAGGCTTTTGGCGGCAAGACCAACCTGCGCTATGACGACACCAACCCGGTCAAAGAAGACACCGAGTTTGTGGATGCCATCAAGGAAGACATTCGCTGGCTGGGCTTCGATTGGGAAGAGCGTGAATTTTACGCCTCCGACTACTTTGAAGAGCTCTACCAGATGGCCGTCAAGCTCATCCGCAAGGGCAAAGCTTATGTGTGCGACCTGACCGCCGACGAGATCCGCGAGTATCGCGGTACGCTGACCGAGCCGGGAAAAGACAGCCCCTATCGCAACCGCAGCGTGGAGGAGAACCTGGCGCTGTTCGAGCGCATGCGCGCCGGTGAATTCCCCGACGGCACGCGCACGTTGCGCGCCAAAATTGACATGACCTCGCCCAACATCAACCTGCGCGACCCGGTCATGTACCGCATTTTGCACACCCCGCATCACCGCACCGGCGACAAGTGGTGCATCTACCCCATGTACGATTTCGCCCACGGGCAGTCTGACTCCATCGAAGGCATCACGCATTCGCTGTGCGATATCGCCTACGAGATTCACCGCCCGCTGTACGAGTGGTTCCTGGATGAACTGGAGATCTACAAGCCGCGACAGATCGAATTTGCGCGCCTGAACATCACCTACACCATCCTCAGCAAGCGCTTCCTGAAGACCCTGGTCGAAAAAGGCCTGGTGCGCGGCTGGAACGATCCGCGCATGCCCACCCTGAGCGGGCTGCGCCGGCGCGGCTACACCCCCGAATCGATTCGCGATTTCATCGAACGAGTGGGCGTGGCCAAAAACGAAAGCGTCGCCGAGATCTCCCTGCTGGAGCACTGTGTGCGCGAGCATCTGAACAAGATCGCCCTGCGTGTGATGGGCGTGCTCGACCCGCTCAAAGTGGTCATCACCAACTACCCTGAGGGACAGGTGGAAGAGCTGGAAGCCGTCAACAACCCCGAAGACCCCGCCGCGGGCACGCGCCTGGTGCCTTTCTCTCGAGAACTGTACATCGAGAAGGAAGATTTCCGCGAAGTGCCCCCGCCCAAATATTTCCGCCTGGCTCCCGGCAAGGAAGTGCGCCTGCGCTACGGCTTCTTCATCAAATGCGAGGAAGTGGTCAAAGACGATCAAGGCAACGTGGTGGAGCTGCGCTGCACCTATGACCCCGCCACACGCGGCGGCTACGCCCCGGACGGACGCAAGGTGCAGGGCACCCTGCACTGGGTCTCCGCGGCGCACGCGCTGGACGCCGAAGTGCGCCTGTACGACCGCCTCTTCACCCGCCCCGACCCGGACAATGTGGAAGAGGGCCAAACCTACCTGGATAACATCAACCCCAACGCCGAGACCGTACTGACCGGCTGCAAGGTGGAACCGAGCCTGGCGTCAGCCCAACCCGGCGCGCGCTTCCAGTTTGAGCGCCAGGGTTACTTCTGCATGGACCCGGACTCCCGGCCCGGAATGCTGGTC
>JACRAG010000136.1 GCA_016213455.1 Anaerolineae bacterium
CCGGCATCATTTTCCCGCATGAATTTCATTCCATCCACATTGAGTAAAATTTGCGTGTAGCCTTGGTATTTCCAGGCTTGCAGCACTGCTTCAGCGGAGCCCAGTGCACGAATGTCCGCACGCCAGCGGTCAATCCAGGCATCTGCCTGGGTATTAAACGGGGCATAGAGCGAACGCGCTTCCCACAAAAAGAGAATGCGTTCCGATGTTGGCAGCTCGTGGATGGTCTGCATGGCGGTCCAGTAAACGCCCGTGTTGGTTTTGACATAGGTTTCCCGGCTGGTGACCCCGGTAACTGCGGTAACCGCGCCTGATGACAACAAATGCACCGCATCCTGCCAGAGGGCGAAGACCAGTACGATGCCGGCGATTGCGGAAGCGATCCGGTTGAGGCGCACGCCGCCGGTTTGCAGCGCCGAAACCAAAACAAAACCCCAACCTGCCAACCAGGCCAGGGCGGGAAGTACGACGAAATAGAGTCGGGGCTGCTGCAAGTGGGGAAAACGCAATCCGCCAACTGCCAGGACAACCCAGGTCACACCCAATGTCAGAACAAAGAACCGGGTGGTTAGATTGCGCCAGGAGAGCAGAACGGCGGGCAGGGCGAATAGCACCAACAGCGGTCCCAGGTCTGTACTGGGACCGGGGGCGCTGTCCACGCCCATCCAGGTGGCGTAAACCGGCAGGGTCACCTGTGCCAACAATGATACCGATTCGGGCGGGAGGTTGGCGGCTGCCAGCCGGTCGCTGGAATACCATGGGGTTGGGAAAGCATACGGAAAGATGGGATTGCCGGTAAAGATCAGATTCTTGATCGCCCAGGGTGCGAAGACAGCCAGGGAAAGGGTCGCGCTGAGCAAGACTGTGCGCCAGGGAGCGCCAGCGGGCTTTCTGAAGGCGAGAATGGCGAGACCCAACGCAATGGCGGCAATCCCCGCGGTGAATTTGGTCGAAACGGCAAATCCGCAGAACACGCCTGCAGCCAGGAGCCAGGCTGGTTGGCGTTCATCCCGCCAGATCAGCCAGCAGAAACAGACACCCAACCCCATCCAGGCGGAAAAGAGGTCTGAGTACGACCAACCCAGCATCCAGCGAGCGGTTGCACCAGCCAGGACAAAAGCCACCGATGCGACGGCTGCCAGTTCAGGTTTTCCGGTCCCCGGTGAGGTTACAGGGGTAATCCGGCGGGTGAATCCAGCCAGCCCGCAAAGGAAGGTCACGCCAGCCATCCAGGAGAACACGCCGGCGGTGGAGCTGCGGTTGAGCAAACCAGCCCAGGTGTAAAGCATTTCAACAAGCTGGGGGTGTCCCCAATATGGATTTTCAGGCAGAAAGGTCAGACGGCCTGCCTGTTCGTAGGCTGCCGGCAGCGATAGATGGTAGGTAAGGGCGTCGTACTTCACAGGCGGCGCCAGGGCGATCCAAAGTTGGTTGAGGCATAAAATGGCCGCTGCCACCAGCAAAACGCGTCCAAAGGCTCCCAGAGGGCTCCAGATGGCACGCCATTCCCCAAAGGCGGACAGCCAGGCACGGATGGATCTGCGCAGCAGGATGGCTGTCAGCAGGGTGAGGATCAGGGCGAGCCAGCCATGATACAGCCTTGCGAAACCCAAACCCAGCCAGAACAAACTGGCGATTCCACAGCCCATCGCAGCCTGCAGTGATGCACCGACCATTCCGTGAGCCGAAAGGCGGGGGAAGACGAGGCGGCCCAATCCGCCGCAAATGGATAGGATCAGCAGGGACGCGGCTAAATCCCAGATGGTTAGGGCGAGCAGCATGACTTGGTCAGGCGTGATGGGTTTGTGATAATAGTAATATCCGGCGAGAATCAACAAAGTCCACAAGAGGAATGCCAGGGGAATCCGGAGATTCTTCATGCCACAAAATCCACTCCGGTTTGGAGTTCCCGGGATATGGCGAGCACATTATCGATCGGGGTTTTGTCGGGTATCTCACAACCGGCGGCGAGGATGGATCTTGGCCCGCCCATCTTGAGGCAAGTGCGTACAGCCTCTGCAACCTGTGCGGGTGTACCGAAGTAAGCGACTTGCACCGGGTCGAAATTTCCACAGCCCACTGGCTGGTTGGCAGCGTGGTCAAAAGTCGTGCAGGCTTTCTCGAAATCGACCATCCAATCCACATCGATGATCCTGGCGCCGCTTTCCGCCATATCCGCCAATATGCGGGATGTGTCACCGCAGATGTGCAAGCGGGGAATGGATCCCATGGTGTTAACGGCTTGAAAAATGCGCTGCTCATAGGGCAATGCAAACTGGCGATACAAGCGGGGTGAGATTTGCGAGGCGATAGCATCACCCAGGCCGATGATGGTCGCACCAGCCTGGATTTGGGCGCGGGCGAATTCGATTTCAATTTCTGTACAGCGTTCCAGCAGTTCTTTAACCCAATCAGGCCGGTCGATCAAGTCAAGCATTATCGCACTCACCCCGCGTAAATCAGCTGCTTCAGCCAGTGCGCCTTCCACCCAGCCCATCACGGGAACATCGTTGCCCACCGCGGCGCGCATGATCCGGATAGCTTCCAGGCGATCTACCATACGCCTGCCCTGTGACGGATCGATGGGTTTCACTTTTTGGATGTCTGCTTCTTCGACAATCAAATCGCCGATGCGGACGGGAAGATCATCCTCGGGAAACTCCACCGGCAGGCCCAGGTCGCAGGCCTCGCGGTAGGGATCTGAGATGGCTTGCAGGATATCAAAGCGGAAATAGTTCAGCATGGCTAGATTGGCGTTCACCAATACCTGGTGGTCCAAATAGTATTTGCGTAATGGCTGACCGATAAAGTGTGCGCCAAAAGCCATGCTGATACAGAAGTTTGGGGCGCGATCTACGGGTGAACCGGCAAGACGATTTTTCAGGCGTTCGGTTGAGTTCATATGGGGTTGTTAGATGAAAAATGGGCGAAATGATATCGTTGCCTGTATAGATTACTCATAGTATACTATGCAGGTTTGAACAGCTCAATTTTTCCAGCCACTTAAATGCCACAGGAGAAGACGAATGACTCTGCAGGTGGCCAATCCTTCGGAAGAGAATCCGCTGTCCGCGTTTGAAAAAGAGCTTGATGCTGAATACGCAAAAGCTCGTGAAACGCTTAAAGAGGTTTCGTTAATGCTTGGTCAAAGCCAGGCTGAATTAACGAAACTGACTCAACGTAACGCCAGCATCACCTCCCACCTCCAACAAGTCCAGGCCCAGTTTGAAACGATGCCCCGCGTGGATATCAAAGTGGCCTACAATTCGGCGCTCGAAGCCCAGCAGCGTTTGCTGGTGATGCGCGGGCAATTGGATAAATTGCAAAATGATGAAGAGGCACTGCGGCGCTATATCAAATTGATCGAACAGATGCGAGAAATCCTCGCGTCAGACAACCGTCCAAGCGGCAGCTCTGGCAGACCCTCGATCAGCAACCGGCCTGCATCGCTTGAGATGGTGATCAACGCACAAGAATCTGAACGACAGCGCCTGTCGCGCCAGATGCATGATGGGCCTGCGCAAGCACTCTCCAATTTCATCGTCCAGACCGAGATTGTGGCCCGCCTGCTGGATCTGGACCAGGAACGCGCAAAAGAAGAGATGGCCAACCTGAAAACGACGGCCATGAGCACGTTCAAAGAAGTGCGCACCTTTATTTTTGAACTCCGTCCGATGATGTTGGACGACTTGGGTTTGTTCCCCACGATCAAACG
>JACRAG010000128.1 GCA_016213455.1 Anaerolineae bacterium
ACCCACCGAGAAGCGAACCAGCCCGTCCGAAATGCCCATCGCCAGGCGCGTTTCCTTCGGCACCGCCGAGTGGGTCATGCTGGCGGGGTGGCAGATCAACGAGTCGGTGTTGCCGAGACTGACCGCCAGGGTGGAGACGCGCACGCCTTCCATCAGGCGTATCCCGGCTTGCAGCCCGCCTTTCAGCTCAAAGGAGACCATCCCGCCAAAGTCGTGCATCTGCGCGCGCGCCAGGGCGTGCGTGGGGTGACTTGCCAGCCCGGGGTAGTACACCGCGGCGACAGCCGGGTGCCCTTCCAGGCGCTGCGCCACCGCCAGCGCATTGGCGCAGTGACGCTGCATGCGCAGCTCAAACGTCTTCAGGCCCAGGTTGGTCAGCCAGGCGTCGAAGGGGCTGGGGCAGCCGCCGTAGATTTTGAGTGAAGTGAAGACCTGCTTGTTCACCCAATCCAGGTGCGGGCTGACCACCGCGCCGCCGATTACCACGCCGTGCCCAGCCAGGTATTTGGTGGTGGCGTGCAGCACCCCATCCGCGCCCAGGCTGAGCGGGCGCTGGCAGTAGGGTGTGGCGAAAGTGTTGTCCACAAACAGCCAGGCGCCAAAGCGGTGGGCAATTTCGGCGGCGGCGCGCAGATCCACCACCTGCAGGGTGGGGTTGATCGGCGTTTCGGCGTAAGCCAGCACGGCCTGCGGGTTGGCTTCAAAGGCTGCCTGCCAGCCATCCGGCCCGGCGTCCTTGACCCACACCACGCGGATGCCGTAGCGTGGGGCCACATCCTGCAGGAAGTTGTAGGTCGCGCCGTAGAGCGACTCCTGCGCGATGATGGTCTGCCCGGCTTGCACGCGCGCCAGCACTGCGCCGGTGATGGCAGCCATGCCGGAGGAAAACAGGCGCGCGGCGGCGACCTGCTCCGGCGGGCGGGCGGGGTCGGCGCGCAGCAGGTCCAGCGCTTCCAGCGCAGCCAGCTTGGCGCTCACCTGGCGAAAGTTGGGGTTGTCGTAGCGGGTATAAATAAAACCGTCTTCCTCGCCGCGGAACATGGCGGCGCCAGTGTCCACGTCGGGAAAACGGAAGGTGGAGGTTTGATAGATGGGCGCGATATGCGCGTTGCGCGGGTCAGCCTGTTCGCCGACGTGGTTGACCAGCGTGCCTAGTCCGCAGCGGGAGGGGATGGATGTCATGCCCCCTATTCTACCGGATATCCGGCCGACTGCCAGGCTTGAATTCCGCCGTTGACGCTGGTGACCTGCGAATAACCGGCCTGCAGCAGAATGTCGCGCCCGGCGTCCGAGCGGTTGCCGGAGCGGCAGATGACCACCACCGGCTTGTCCGCCGGCACCTCGTTCACGCGGCTTTCCAGTTGATCCAGCGGGATGAGTGTCACGCCTGGCACATGCTGCGCGTCATACTCTTCCTGGGTGCGCACGTCCAGCAAAAAGGCGCCGTCCTGTACCAGTTGGTAGGCTTCGTCCACGTCGATCTCTGCCGGCAGCGCGGCAGGAGCGCCGGCTGCGGGTGCGCCGCTGCCCGGGTTGGACAGGACAGCGAAGGCTGCAATCAGAACCACCGCCAGGCCAAGGATGGCGATCAGCCAGGCGGGAAAGCGTTTTGCGCTCGGGGTGGTCGTTTTGGTTTTGCTCATCAGGGTGTGTTTCCTTCCATGCTTAGGTTCTAAAGGTTTGGATTCACAGGCAGGCAAAAGGTTACTTCAACCTGCTTGCGAAAAAAGTGGAATCCACACCGTATTCCGACGGGTTCACGTGCCCCAATCGCGCAGGTACAGGAAGTCGTAGCCGATGGTGCGGTTGGTCAGCTTGGCGATGGGCGGCAGCACGCGCTTGAACTGGTTGCGGCGGATGCGTTCCACCACCGAGCGCACAAAGCCATCGGCAAAACCGGCCTCAATGCACTCCTCCGGGGTGTAGCGTTCGTCAATCAGCAGGTAGAGCAGCTTGTCCACCTCGGCGTAGGTATAACCCAGCTCGCCTTCGTCGGTCTGCCCCGACCACAGGTCCGCGGAGGGCGGCTTGTCGATGATCGCCGCCGGCACGCCCACCGCGCGCGATAGCTGGCGCACCTGGGTCTTGTACAGGTCGCCGATCGGGTTGAGCGCGCAGGCCGAGTCGCCATACAGGGTGGAATAGCCCAGCAGGATTTCGGTTTTGTTGCCCGTGCCCACCGCCAGTCCTTTGAAGGCTGCGGTCTGGTCATACAACACGATCATGCGCATGCGCGCCATGATGTTACCCTTGCGCATGGCGTCCATGTCGGCGAAGTTGTTGATCAGCGGGTCAACCATGGGGGTGATGTCCACGGTCATGCTCTGCACGCCCAGGTCGTCGATGACCATCTGCGCATGCTCCAGCGAGTCGGCTGAGGAGGTGCGGTAAGGCAGGCGGATAGCCAGCACGTTCTGCGGGCCGAGCGCCTCGGCTGCCAGGTAGATTGCCAGGGCCGAGTCGATGCCGCCGGAGAGGTTGATCACCGCGCGGGTCAGGCCCGTGCGGGTGATCTCGCTGCGGATGAAGCCGGTCAGGATGCGTTGGGCCAGTTCGGTGTTGATGGTGAGATCCGGTGAAGCGTTCACGGTTACCTCCCGGAAGAACGCGAGCGGTCGGAAAGGATGCGGCCCATCTCGCGCGAGACCAGCGCGGTGCGCTCGTCGCGCAGCAGGGGCAGGCGCGCGCGGGTGCGGTGCAGCTGGTTCAGGTCGAGCTGGACCAGGGTCAGGGCTTCTTCAAAGGCGGGGCCTTCGATGAGCTGGTTGCCATTGGGGTCATACACCGCCGCCGAACCCCAGAAGTTCAGCCCGTCTTCAAAACCCACCCGGTTGGTGTGGGCGACGAAACTGGTGTACAGGCTGGCGTAGGCGCGCAGAATGTGATTGACCCAGCGCGCCGAATCCAGGTCAGGCTTTTCGGAAAGCCCGCGCCCTGGCGAGGCGGATTGGAACAGGAACAGGTCGGCGCCGTCCAGCCAAAGCAGGTAGGAGGGGGAGGCGTGCCAGAAATCCTCGCAGATGAGCATGCCCACCCGCCCAAAGCGCGTGTCGAAGGCCTGTACCGAGTCGCCCCAGGCAAAGAAGCGTCCCTCGTCAAACAGGCCGTAAGTGGGCAGATACACCTTGCGATGCACATGCAATACCTGCCCGCGCGAGAGGTAGGCCGAGGCGATATAAAAGCGGTTGCGCTCGTCTTCTTCCACAAAGCCGACCATTAAGTCCAGCTTCTGGCTGGCTTCCAGCAGCGGGCGGAAAACCGGGTCGTCATCGCGCGGGTGGCAGGCCACGGTGGGCACCAGGTCCTGCAGCACATAGCCGGTGAGCGAAAGCTCAGGGAAGATGAGCAAGTCGGCGCCGCGATCGCTGGCTTGCTGGATCAGGGCGAGATGTTTTTGCAGGTTCTTCTGCACATTTCCCAGCGTGGTGTTGATCTGCGCCAGGGCGAGGGTCATTTTCATCAGGATTTCCCTTTCTCTTCCCGCCGGGCTTTAAAGGTCAGCGCGGCGAGTCCCCCGAAGAGGGGGATGAAGAGTGCGACGTAGGTCCAGCTCTCCAGGCGAAGCTGGTGCCAGATGGGCAGCGGATCGGCGCGCAGCAGTGAGGCGACCAGGCCGACCAGGGTCAACCAGCTGGCAGCCAGGCAAAACAACCAGCCGGAGGGACGCGGCAGCGGGGTGAGCCGCTCCATTAAGATATAGAAGATCACCAGCGCCGAGGCCGCGCCCAACTGGACGGGCACGCGCAGAGCCAGCGCACCGCTTTCATCCATTGCGGGCAGGCCCCACCAGGTGCCAGGCGGCAGCAGCGCGCCGTAAGCCACGCCGTTCAACCAGCAGCCCAGCCAGGCGCCCACCGCCATCGGCGGAATGAGCGGGTAGTACCAATCCGCCAGACGCAGCGGGTTGACCCGCAAGATCAGCGCCGCCAGGAGGATGCCCAGCAGCCCACCCGTCAGCGCACCCGGGGCAGACAGACCACCCAGCCAGATCTGCAGGCTTTCCAGCGGATGGGCTGAAAAGTACGCCCAGTTGGCCAGCGCATAGCCGGCGCGCGCGCCCAGCAGTGCGCAGAATAAAACCAACAAGGCCCCATCCAACCACTGCCCCGAACGCTGGCGGCTGATGCGGTACAGTCCCAACGTGGCCCCCAGGCCAATGGCGATTGCGTATTCGTTCAAGACGGCGCTCCCCCGAAGTTGATCTTGGCTGAATGATACCATAAGGATCTGGCCGGAAAACCCTTTTGTCTTTCCCTGGTCCCGCTCAAAACATGCCAGGAAGCAACTGAACCCTGTCGTTGCCAACGAGGCACTGCGCGCGAAGCAAGCTTGCCTTGAATCTGGGCTATAAAGTGAGTTTGCAGTGGTTCTCGCAACGACACCCCCCCACATGTCATCGCGTCATTTCGGGTAGATTGGGTGAAGGGCGGTCAAAACCTGATGAATTTTCGAAATGGGCCCGCCCGGAACCCAACATCCATCCCAGGAGTGTTGGGATGCGGGCGCGCCAACGGCGCAATTGTCCGAGACTCGACGCGCCCTCCTCCCAACCTACAGGAAAAGAGCACTTCTCCGCGTGCTCTGGTGCGTTGGCCCAAAGCGGCCAACACACCCTACGCAGAAAACCCCGATGTTAACCACCCACCCCGCATGTCATCGCGAGCGAGCCCTCTGGGTGAGCATGGCGATCTCCCGCTGTGCAACCGTTCGGCTCCGGTAGGGTGCGTTGCTTCAACGCACCATCTTTTCATGCCGGAAATAAGATGGTGCGTTGGCCCAAAGCGGCCAACGCACCCTACGTAGAAAAATCCCACGGCACGCCCCCCACCTCACCGGTCCCCGCGAGGCCAGGGCCGGGTCGGATGTGTTGGGTACGGGTTAAAGCAAACAACGAAAGGGTGAGGAGTGCTCGAAAGCACTCCTCACCCTTTCGTACAGGGCGATTCAATCAGCCGGTCAGTTTAGAAACGCTGCTTGAGGCGGGCGCTCTTGCCGGTGCGGCCGCGCAGGTAGAACAGGCGCGCGCGGCGAACCTTGCTGTGTCGCTCCACCACCACCTTGTCGATGCGCGGGGAGTAGGTGAGGAAGGTACGCTCAACGCCAACGCCGTTGGTCGCGATGCGGCGAACCGTGAAGGAGGAACCAGCGGCAGCGTTCTTGGTAAACAGAACGGTGCCCTTGAACTCCTGAATGCGCTCGCGGGTGCCTTCTTTGATTTTTACGTGCACACTGACCACATCGCCGGGGCGCAGGGCCGGAATTTTTTCGTTCGGCTGCGATTCAATGGCCTTCAAGATTTGTTCACTCATAGCTTCACAATCCTTACGCTTAATTTTTACTTCAGCGCCCGTAAGCGCGAGGCAGGATTATAACACGGGTACTTTGAATCCGCAAGCTCGATTCGTGTAGTGTTTTCTGGCATGTTCAACAAAATGTCAGACAATTCTATCACCTTGACCCCTCCGGCGGAAGGGTGGCGAATTGTTGTCCAGCGTTCTTGAACCATTGTTCCGCTGGGATGCCCCTACGGGTTGGGCGGGATGACCAGGCGTTGACCCACGCGCAGCGCGTCGCCGGGCTGCAGCCCATTGGCGGCGGCGATCTGCTCGGGCGGGGTCTTCCAGCGCGCGGCGATCAGCGGCAGGCTGTCGCCGGGGCGCACGTCAATTTCCGCCGCCTGCCCGCTGATGTCTTTGGCGCGCCAGGCCCAACGGAAGACCTCGAACCCGCCGTCGCCGGTGCGCCCGTTCAGGCGGTCTTTGGCCCATTCGTTGCGATAAAAGCCCGCGCCGGGGTCATTGGCCGCATACAGCAACACGCGCTGGATGGTGGTGAGTTCAAACGGCTTGACCTTGACCACGTTGGTGACCGAAAAGCGATTGCCGTCGGCGTCGCAGTCGGTGACCACCAGCAGGTGGTCGAAGCCATCCTGGCGCGAGTAGGTGTACACCATGTCGCCGGCCTCCAGCGGGTACTGCGAGAAATCCACGCTGCCGGTCGGCTCGGAGAAGCGCCGCACCACGTAGGTCTCGGGATCAAACAGCGACCAGGGCCGTCCGTTTTCGCTGGGCTTGGGCAGCCAGAAGGTCTTGGGCGCATTGACCCACGCGCCGTAGCCGGGCGGGAAGGCCCCCGCCGCGTTGGTGATGGCCCAGGTGAGCGGGCCGCACATCAACCCCGGCGCTTCGGTGCGCCCATCCAGCCAGCCGATGCCGTGTGCCACGGCGCTGCACTGCTCGGTGGTGCTGGCGATGAACGGCTCCGCCGCGGCGGCAAAATCGGGCTGGCGCCAATCGACCTGCTCCAGCTCGCCCACGGGCAGGTCCGGAGCCAGGCCCGCCTGCACCATCCAGCGGCAGGGTGACAGGCGTAATGCCGGCAGGATGCGCGTCTCACCCTCCGGCACGCCTCCAGCCTGAAAGAAAGCGCTCACATAGGGCGCCCAGGCGCTTTCCAGCATATCCGGGGCCAGGCGCACCGCCAGGATGTGCTCGCCAAACTGCTCGTCGCTGCGCAGCCAGGCGGCGAAGCCCGCCACATGCAGGGCGTTGAGCATATCCTGGATGCGGTAGCGGTTCTGCACCCCGCCGGTGGAAAAAGCCAGCACGTCCTGCCCGGTCCACACCAGCGCGCCGGTCAGGTTGTTGCGCGCCTGGTTGAGCTGGCGGCGCGCCAGGGGCGTCTCCAGGGTCAGCAGGCTTTCGGCGTATGCCAGGCGGTCGGCGGCGCTTTGATTGAGCGATGCCGGCTGGCAGCCGGCTGGTTCGGCGTAGCGCGGCGGTTCCAGGGGAGTGGGCGTGGGGGTGGCGGCGGCAGCCGGCGCTTCAGGGGTGAGGGTGGGCGGCGGGGTAAAGGTGGCGCGTGCGCGGGTGGGCGCGCTGGTGACGGCAGCAGGCGGCGTTGGAAGCGGCATGCAGCCGGTCAGATTCACCCAAACCACCACCACCAGGGCAAGCAACGCGCGTTTCATCGCCGCCCATTATAACGGCAAAGCCGCTGACCGGGCACGGCTGCGCGCGCAGCTGCCCCAACTTTGCTATACTTACCCCATGAACTTCACCTTTGAGGGCGAAATATTCTACTGGCGTGGCCCGGCTCCCTACCTGTTCGTCGCCGTTCCGGACGAGCCGAGCCAGGAGATCAAAGCCGTCGCCGCCGTGGTCAGCTACGGTTGGGGCGTCATCCCCGTGCGCGTGCGTATTGGGCGCACCGAGTGGAAGACCTCGCTGTTCCCCAAGCAGGGGCGCTACCTGGTGCCCATCCGGGTCAGCGTGCAGGAGGCTGAAGCCATTGGCGTGGGCGACGAGGTGGAGATCCATCTCGAGGTGACCCGGGGGCGTTGAAAATCGCCCCCGCCCGCGTTTACTCGCCGGATGGACCGGATTTAAAATGGTGAAGAGAAAATTACCAGGGCTTGCGTATGGGGGATAAAACGCGATTTAATGGTATTGGATATATGGTTGACCGGCCAATTATTCACACCTGCCGGGGTAGGAATACGGAAAATTTCGACGTATGATGAGGCTGAATCGTTAATGGTTGGGCGATGACTTTGCAACGGATTTGACCTCTGACACAACCGAAACTCGAGGTGTTGCATGGAAGCGTTACGCCAATTAGCAACCAATCTTCCGATCGTTTTTGGATTGCTTACAACGATCGCCGTTTTTGTCTTCTCAATCGTTTCGTTCGTGCTGGGTATGGCTTTGCCCGCTGGCAGCTACAAACCATACATCGGCCAGATACTGGGAAGGCTGCTGACAACCCTGCTCTTCGTTTTCATTCTTTCACGCTTTGGCTGGTTATCAGCGGTCGGGTTTACCCGGTTTGCTGAATGGCAATCATGGTTGCCGATCCTCCTGTTGTTGGTTTATACCATGGTTGCAGCCGTCTATGCCTTTTTCGGTGACTTTAAATTGGAACTCTCAAAGCCTAAACTGGTTGGTGTGGTGGCTTTGGATCAAATGACCATCGGCTTGTTGGAGGAAATCGCGTATCGCGGGATCATCCTGTATACCTTTGTTCGGATTTGGGGAGACTCAAATTGGGGTTTGGTGGGGAGCGTCCTGCTCTCCGCTGCGCTTTTTGGTGCATCGCATCTGGTATGGGTGCTATTTGGAAAACCGCCGCTTCAAAGTATGTTGATGAGTCTGAGTGCTTTCGAAGCAGGCATATACTACGCAGTCTTTGTGCTGGCAAGTGGGAGTATTTGGCCTGCGGTTCTCTTTCATGGGTTGGTGAATGCGGTGGTGAATGTCAAGTTGATTGATCAACCCGATTACAAAGAGACGGTATCGTCAGGCGTACGAATGGCTCTGCTGGGTATTCCCGTGGTTGCGTATGGCGTGTATCTTCTTTGGAACATGCCTCCACTTGCTACAATTCCGAATGTCCCATAAGAAATGAGCAGAATGCAGGCAACACTAGACGCTGGGGAGTGCGATCCCACAGTATTCCCACCCGTGAAGTGATCCGGCTCGAGGTAGCCGGAGGCGTAAAATATTGCCCCCGTCCGCGTTGGCCTGCCAGGTGGGTCGGGTCTATACTGGGATGAGATGATAGGGTATTTGTATGCAGGCTAAAAAAGAGAATCAGCAAGCACCTGTTTGCCCGTCTTGTGGTCAGCCTGTGAAACCAGGCCTGTTACAATTTAAGCTGAACGGCAAAGCCAAAATACTGGTGTTTGTGTTCTTACTTGGGTACATCACCTTGAGCATATTCCTGCTGCTTCTGAGTGTGCCGCCTGAGTTGAGAAGGGGATGCGGCGGCTTTGATCGGCGCTGGGCGATCCCTTTCACCACGCCCAATCCAGAGCGATGCCGTGATACCCAGTTTGATATCATGATGAAGCCGCTGTATCAGGCGCCGGCTTTTCAGGTGTTTGTGGGAAGCGGAGTAGCTGTTGCTGTTCTTCTTTTCTATTGGGATGGGTTGCAAATGATGTATCAAAATTGGCAAACCAGGCGAGGACCACAAAACCAAAGGCGTGAGAAAATTTACCGGTATGCGTGTCGTCGTTGCGGAAAACAATGGGATTGACGCAGGAAACAACCGTTGAACCGCACTTTGGATCAGAGCACTTTGTTTGATTCAACGCCGCGTGCACGCGTTGACTCACCGGACGGGCCTGTTTAAAGGAAAGCGCTGCCTCGCGGCAATATTGCCGATGATGGTGAGCCGGCAGAAGGATTGCGTAAAAAGATTGTAGGATAACTTATGGAATTGTTTCATCCTTTCCGGTCTGAGTTAGCCAAAAAAGAATATTTAACATTCTATGACCAACGAGCATTGGGCTGGAATGTGCCATCAGAAACAAAAATGGTTGACACTTCTTTTGGTCAAACCTTTGTGCGGATTAGCGGTCTGAATAACACTTCTCCACTTGTTCTATTGCCAGCCAGTGTCTTCAATTCGTTGATGTGGATTCCGAACATAGCGGACTTATCCCAAAAATATCGAACCTATGCCATTGATAATATTTACGATTGTGGTCGCAGTATTTACACACAAACACTTTCAAGCCCGGAAGATCTGGTGGGCTGGTTAGATGAATTGTTTACCGCACTAGAACTTGATGACAGAATTAATTTGATGGGACTTTCATACGGTAGTTGGCTGGCTCACCAATACGCTCTTCGATTCCCAAAAAGGTTGAGAAAATTAGTGCTTTTGGCACACCCCACGATAGTCCCGATGAATCCGACCTTTATACTTCGCCTTATGTTATCCTTTGTCTCCCCTCGCTTTTTCAGGAATTTCGTCTATTGGCTATTTCTGGACACAGCTAGATATGAGCATTCCAAAAGTGTGGTTGAAAGTGTTTATGAAGACATGCGACTTGCAGGAAAGTGCTTTAAGCCAAAGGCGATTATCAATCCAACGGCAATAAAAGATAGTGAGATAAGCAACTTTCAACTCCCCACATTATTTTTAGTGGGCGAAAACGAAAAAACTTTCTCGCCACAGAAAGCCATTCAACGTTTAAACAAAATTGCGCCTCAAATTAAGACAAAAATGATTCCGCAGGCAGGTCACGATCTTAATTTTGCACAGGCAAACCTGGTCAACCGTGAGGTGCTTGAATTCCTGGAATGATCAGGTTTGCAAAATGCACCCAGCACCGGTTGCATTGGACTTTGCGTTGACCTGCCGGACGGGGCTGCTTAAAAGGAAAGCGCTGCCTCGCGGCAATATTGCCGATGATGGTGAGCCGGCAGAAGGATTGTGGGGCGCTTGAACCTGGATGAAACGACGTTCAACTCGCAAGACCCGTCCATTGTGAAAATGATGGCTGCTCCGGCAGTTGACTATAATGAAGGCTCATAAGATTGCAAACGTCATAAACCGATGAAACGGGTACTATGTACCCGTTCAATATAAAAATGATGGCTGCTCCGGCAATTGACTATAATGAAGGCTCATAAGATTGCAAACGTCAGAAACCGATGAAACGGGTACAAAGGAGAAAACAATGACTCTGGGCGCGACTTTGTATGTTAAAAACAGTGTCGAGGCGGTTGAATTCTATCTCGATGCCTTTCATATGACACTGGGCTACAACGTGAAAAACAGTGACGGTTCATTCCTTCACGCAGAACTGATGAAGGGAGACGTAACCGGCTTTGCGGTTAGCGAAAATCAGGATGAAGAGATCGTTCGATTGATGTTAGCGGCGAAACAACCGACCATGAGCCTCGGCATTAATCTCGACAACAACGATGAGCTCCAATATGCGTATCAAACGCTCATCGAGGGCGGGCACATTTTGAGGGAACTGGGTTCGCTACCCTGGAGCCCATCTTCCGCTGATGTTGTCGACAAGTATGGCGTGTGTTGGTATATCTATGTTTCACAGCATCGACCAGACTGAACCGCGAAGTTGGAAAATCTTATGTTCGCTCGATCAGCCAACTATTACGACGTCATCTACGAGACAATGGGCAAAAACTATGAACTCGAATCCAGTCGCCTTTTGTCTTTCGTAAAAAAATATGGAAGTGGTTCCTGCAAAACCCTGCTCGATGTTGCTTGCGGGACGGGCGAACACCTGAAATATCTCCAAAAGGATTTTTCGGTTGAAGGGCTTGACCTCGACCAGGAAATTCTAAAGATCGTTGCGCAAAAACTACCCCATATTCCGGTCCACCACGCCAATATGCTTGATTTCACTTTGGCGCGCAAATATGATGTGGTTGCTTGCCTGTTCAGTTCAATCGGCTATGCCGTTACCAGGGAAAACCTCTTCCTGGCGATACGAAACATGCAAAAGCACACCTCCGCAGGCGGCTTATTATTCGTGGAGCCCTGGCTCAGTCCAGAGCAATTTTTTCCAGGCACCGTACATGCCGTGTTCGTCAATCAACCAAACCTAAAAATAGCGCGGATGAATGTGAGCGAAGTAATAGACTCCAGGATATCCGTGTTAAATTTTCAATATTTGGTTGCTACACCAGACGGCGTTCAGCACTTTTCTGAACGTCATGAATTGGGATTATTCACCCGGGAAGAATATTTGTCGGCTTTTCGAGAATGCGGGATGAAAGTATTGGTGGATGAAGAAGGCCTGGATGGACGCGGGCTTTATATCGGCATCAACCCTTCTTGACCATAACCGCACCCAACACCGCGCGCAGCGGACATTGCCCCGCTACGCAGGGATTGTAAACCGTTAGGGGCTCGGTCTATTCCAGAATAGCAAAAAGTGCAATATGATGAAATGAGTTTCGAAGCAACATCACGATGAT
>JACRAG010000125.1 GCA_016213455.1 Anaerolineae bacterium
CAGGACCGAGCACTGGTCAGCAGTAAAGGGAGTGTAGATGGCCTCAAGACCATCCAACCCCAGGGTTTTCAATTCCAGCGCACAGGCTTCCAGCCGCTCCGCGACCGATTCGAACATCAAGGGGTGCGCCCAAAAGGCTTTTCCCCCGGCGCGATGGATCAGATCAATCGCCTGATCGATCTCCAGGCGCCCGTGCGGTGCGGCGCTGACGGCAGCGACATCCTCCGAGTTTCCTGGACGATTCGTGCCCATCTTGCGCAAAGAGCCGGCGATGCTGTGCACCTCCACTTCCTTTACCTGGCGGATGGAAAGCAAGGTTGCCAGCAGGTCGGGGTATTGCGGATCAAAGCCGTAACCGAGCAGGTGTAATTCCCGCCCTTTAAACCAAGTTGTCAATTCCACGCCGGGCAGATAGGAAATACCGCGCTTATTGAGCGCTTCCTGAAAGCGCGGCAGCCCCTCCAGGCTGTCATGGTCGGTCAGTGCTGCGTAACGCACGCCTGCAGCAGCCAGATTGGCAGCCAGCATTTCAGGTGTTTGATCGCCGTCGCTGAAGATGGAATGGCAGTGGAAATTGACCAGGATATTCATGGATTAAGTGTATATCAAACCAAACGAAAAAACTTATGTTCCGTCCAAAGGATTAAAATCAAGCGGGATGTGCTGAATGCACATCCCGCTTGGGCTGGACTTACGCCTTAGACTTTTCCACTTTGGGGGTCAACAGCGAAACGACCACCAATGTGATGAAGCTCAATGGGATGGAGATGATCCCCGGGTTGGAGAACGGGATGGGCGCGTCCAGCGGGTTCAAGCCGTAAAGTGCATACAGGTCTGGCGAAAACGCGATCAATCCCAACGAAGCGACGATGCCCACCACAATGGAAGCAGCGATGCCTTTGGCGGTTGTGCGCTTCCAGAACAGGAGCATGATGATCGCCGGCAAGTTGGCCGAAGCCGCAACCGCAAAAGCCAGGCCGACCAGGAAGGTCACATTCATGCCCTTGAACAGAATACCCAGCACAATCGCAATTCCACCGATCACAAAGGCCGAAATTTTGCCTGCCCGTACCTTTTGGCGGTCATCCATTTTAATTTTCAGGTAGCGGTCGAACAAATCGTGCGCCACTGCGCCAGAAGCCGCCACAATGAGACCACTGACCGTGCCCAACACAGTCGCAAAAGCGATGGCGGAAATGATCGCAAAAAGCAGTTCGCCAAACGACCGCGCCAGCAAGGGCGCTGCCATATTGCTGTCCGCCGGGTTGATCACCCCGTTGACCATGGCGCCCAGGCCCATGAACAAAGTCAGGACGTAGAAAAAGCCGATCGCAGCGATCGCCACAATCGTCGATTTGCGCGCGCTGGACGGGCTGGGTACCGTGTAGTAGCGAATCAGGATGTGAGGAAGAGCCGCGGTGCCGAGGAACAATGCCAGCATCAAAGAGAGGAAATCCAGCCGTTCAAGCAAAGTCCCTTCGACTTTGAATTTCAGACCAGGGCGCATGATCCGGTCGCCGGCGACTTCTTTGGGGTAATAAATGGTCACCTTGCTGCCAGAAGCATCGGTCAGGGCAGCGGTTTTCCAGGTCTGGACGGTGGTTTCTTTGTCAGTGATGGTAGACAGGAACTCAAAAATGGACAAGCTGCCGGTTTCGACATCTTTCTGCCCACGAATTTGATTCAGGTTGCCCACCTGTCGCAATTGGTTCGTCGCAGAGGCAGGCGCACCGTTAATCCATTTCTCCGCACCTTTTACGGTGACCGATTGAGTCTCTTTCAAGGTCAGCTCGCCATTCGTTTCTGATGCGTACCACCAGGTTTCTTTGCCTTCATGGCCGAGCTTGACGAATACCAGCCCGCCCTTCACTTCAGCCTGCTCGAGTACTTCCCAGCCTGCTTCCGACACCTGGATTGTGTCGCCAGATTTCATGGCTGCCAGGTGACCGTATTCGTAAAAGGGAACGGCGTTGTTCTGATCCGGTTTGGTCGAAAGTCCGCGGATCACCACGGCTCCCACCAGAATGGTGGAGAAAATGATGAGTAAAGCGCCTTTCAAGAATTGCACGTAGGTCGTGGAGGCCATGCCTGCCGTGGCAACGATGGTGATCACAATGGCGCCAACCATGATGACGCCCCAGGCGTGGGGTATGCCCAGCAGCGGTTCCACGAGCACACCCGCGCCGACCATTTGCGGAATCAGGTAGCACAGTGAGACCACCAGGGTGCTGATGGCTGCCGCAAGTTTGATCCCGCGAGAGTTGTAGTTGGCGTCAACCGCATCGGTGAAGGTATATTTGCCAAGCCGTTTGAGCGGCTCAGCGACAACAAACAACGCCACAATCCAACCAGCCAGGTAACCAATGGAATACAGGAAGCCGTCGTACCCCACGGTGGCGATCATGCCGCAAATGCCCAGGAAGGAGGCTGCCGATAGATAGTCACCGGCGAAGGCGATGCCATTTACGCCCCAGTGAATCTGCCCACCCGCTGCATAATACCCGCTGGAGGTCTTGGCTTTACCACCCAGATATAACGAAAGGCCAATCACAAAAACCACAAAGATGAGGAAGACAATGATTGCCATGAGATTATGCCTTGCCCTTCTTTTTGGATTTGCCTTTGTCGTTCATGGCTTTTTCAGCCTGCGCGAATTCCGCTTCCTTTTTTCGGCACATGGCATCATAGATCAAAGCTTCAATCAACGCCACAATAATCAACATAAATCCGTAAACGGTTGCCAGGTTTAAACCGGCAAAAACAATTGCGGCCATTGCCAATGGGCTGAGCAAATTGATCGCAACAAAACTGGCATAAAAGAGTGCGTAAAATACAAACATCCAGATGCCCAG
>JACRAG010000014.1 GCA_016213455.1 Anaerolineae bacterium
ATATTCCGTAACGGTCGCACAACGTCCGCACACCCTGAAGGTATCCCGCGGGCGGGATGAGCACCCCGTTAGTTCCCGTGACAGTCTCCAGCATCACCGCGGCGATCGACTCAGGCCGCTCGAATTGGATGATCTCCTCCAGGTGGTTCAGGTAGTCCTGCGCTAGCTCTTCCTCATCCACATCCGGACGGCTGCGGTGAAACACCGAACGGTAAGCATAAGGATCCAGAAAATGCACCACCCCCGGCATCACTGCCGGTTCCCACACCACCCGGCGCGGATCGCCCGTGGCAGCCAGCGCCCCGTAGGTTGCGCCGTGGTAGGAACGATACCGTGAGAGGATCTTAAATTTGCCGGAAGCCGCCCGCGCCAGTTTGATGGCATTCTCGTTCGCATCCGCACCGCCCAAGGTGTAAAGATAGCGCGTCAGGCCGGCAGGAACAATTTCCCGCAGCATGCGCCCCAGGTCCGCCCGCGGCTGTGTAGCCATTCCCGGTCCCGCGAAGGGCAGTTCCCGGGCCTGCTGCGCGATGGCTTCCATCACGCGCTCGTCGCCGTGCCCGATGTTGACACACATCACCATCGAATTGAAATCGAGATAGCGTTTTCCGGAAGGCTCCCAGAAATAAACACCTTTGGCGCGGCTGACAGGGATGGGTTGTACTTTACCCTGCGCAGACCAGGTCCAAAAATTAGTATCGAGGCAATCCTGAAGAAAATCACTGCTGCCAGTGGACTGCATTGCACGCTCCATGAATTGAAACGGGTTAGCTGCTTGTATTATAATCGGACTGTCGAACCAACCCGCGTTCTTTCTTCGGAGGCATAATGGCCAATATTGAGACCCATTCCTTTCCGGTCAACAACTTCAACCGGATCGCGTTTCGTGCCATGGGAAATGTAAAAATCATCCAGGGAGAAGAAGAAGGACTCACCGTGTCCGGTGAAACCGGCGCCCTTGACAAACTGCGCATCGAAGTGGTCAATAACGAGTTGATCGTCCGTTACGAATCTTTCTTCAACCTGTTCTTCTGGCCACGCTCCGCGAACTATGAAATCAAGGTCAAATCGCTGCATGGGCTGGAAATTTCCGGAGCCGGCGATGTGAAGTGCGAGGAACTTCTCACCAGCGACATGAAAATATCCATCAACGGTTCAGGCAAGATCGAATTTGGCTCACTCGAGTCCGACAAGATCAGCATGAACTCCAGTGGGTCAGGCCGCGTTTCCGTCGCCGAGTTGACCAGCAATCACATCGAAATTGGCGCATCGGGTTCCGGTCACTTCATCCTGGCTGGGCGGGTGGAGACGATGAAACTGCACAATTCCGGTTCTGCCACGGTGGAAGCCTTCAAACTGGCTGCCTATGAAGCCTCAATTCACATATCCGGCGCGGGCAAATATGAGGTCAATGTCCAGGATAAACTGGATGTGCGTGTCAGCGGAAGCGGAAATATCGCTTACCTTGGCGACCCGCGCATCACGCAGGCGATTAACGGCAGCGCCAATATCCACAAAGCCACGCCCAACGAATGAACGCCTCACCGGAAAGCCTGCCCGATTGGACACCGCAAGAAGTCCAACAATCTTGCGATTCGGTTTTGCCGCCAACAGCCGCGGCAGGCATCCGGTTTTTCAATGCCGGCGATTACTTTATGGCGCACGAGGAGTTGGAAATCGCCTGGCGGGCAGAGCCCGGCCCAGCACGCGACCTCTATCGGGCCATCCTCCAGATTGGTCTGGGCTATTACCATATTCTCCGCGGCAACTATCGCGGTGCAGTCAAAATGTTCCAGCGCTGCCAGATCTGGCTGGCTCCCTTCTCCGGTGTGTGCCGGGGCGTCAACGTGGACCGGTTGCGAGAGGATTATCTGCGCGCAGAAGCCGAACTTCTGCGCCTGGGCGCTGAACGCCTGGCCATTTTCGACCGGAAGTTTCTCAAACCGATTGAGTGGATCGACCCCGAGGAGAGCTGAACCAGTGGTACCCCCTGTTGACTCCCCGTTCAAAGGCAAAATAGCCCTGGTAACCGGCTCCGGCCGCGGCATCGGCAAGGCCATCGCGCTGCATTTCGCCGACCTTGGCGCGGATGTGGTTGTTAATTTTCACCGCAACGAAGCCCCTGCGTTGGAGGTGGCACGGCAAATTGAAAGCCTTGGAGGCAAGGCGCTGGTGGTCAAAGCTAACCTGAGCAAAACCGAAGATATCGATGCCCTGTTTGCCCGTGTGGATGCGGCGTTTGCGGGGTTGGATTTCTTCATCAGCAATGCGGCTTCCGGTTTTAACCGGCCCGCGCTGGAGCAAAAGGTGACCGGTTGGGACTGGACCATGAACGTCAATGCGCGCGCCTTTTTATTCGCTGCGCAGCGGGCTGTGCCATTGATGGAAAAACGTGGTGGCGGCAGTATGGTTGCCATTTCCAGCCCGGGCGGGCAGCGTGTTTTACCGGATTATGTGGCGGTGGGCGCCAGCAAAGCTGCGCTCGAATCCCTCACCCGTTATCTTGCGGTTGAACTGGCCCCGCGCAACATCGCGGTCAACGCGGTGTCGCCTGGTCTGGTTTTGACCGATGCGCTGCAGCATTTCGCATCCCTCAGCGATCCGTCCGTCATCCCGCATGCCATCGCCAAAACCCCCGCCGGGCGCCTGGTTACGCCGGAAGACCTCGCCGGGGTGGTGGCTTTCCTTTGTTCGCCAGCAGCTGCCATGATCCGCGGGCAGGTCAGCAGCCTTGACGGCGGGTATACC
>JACRAG010000130.1 GCA_016213455.1 Anaerolineae bacterium
AGGCCACCACCCGCTCCGGCGCACCCGGATAATCGCCCTGAAAGCCGCGCACCTGCGCCGCCGCCATCGCCGAACCCAGGAAGGGGTCCTCACCGGCGCCTTCCACAATGCGCCCCCAGCGTGCGTCGCGCGCAATATCCAGCATCGGTCCAAAGGTCCAGTGCAGGCCGGCGGCGCGGGCTTCTTTGGCTGCCACAGCCTGGGCCTGCTCTGCCAGCCCGGGGTCCCAGGAGGCAGCCATTCCCAGCGGCACCGGGAAAATGGTGCGGTAACCGTGGATCACGTCCAGCGCAAACAGCAGCGGGATCCCGGAGGGGCTTTCCTCCACCGCGATCTTCTGCAGTCGGTTGAATGCTTTGGTGTCGTTCAACCACAGCACCGAGCCGGCTCCACCCTTGCGGATGACATCCTCGGGCTTAGGCCCTTCATTCCACGCCGCCCCGCCAATCTGGGTGAGCTGACCGATCTTCTCCGCCAGGCTCATCCGGCCCAGCAGCGCTTCCACGCGCGCCTTCACTTCGGCATCCGAAGGCACGTGTCCTGTTTGTTTCAATCCGTTCATGGGTTCTCCTGGAGATTCGCCGGGGGGTGATTTGGAAGGGGGGCTGCAGCGCGCTTTGCCGCGACTTCGCCATACCGGCGTCATGTACAGTGTTAATCATAAGAGCATCCCGCGCAGCCGTCAACATAGGATTCCAGAAAGGGCAGGATCAACGCATCCTGAATTTTGTACTTTTATTGCGCCATGCATGTCATTGCGAGTCTCTCCGACTCGGACGGTCACACAGCCGGGATCGCCACGCCCGGCTCGCGGAGTCTCGCCGGTCTCGCGATGACATGGTAGGTGGGGTATGTCATTGTGAGTCGCCCCCGCAGGGGGCGGCGAAGCAATCTCTCTTGTTACCCCAAATCAATATCGTTTTGGCAAAAATCCAGGGCTTTCTCAAAGCCGAAGACCAATGCCCCATCCTCCTGGGCGGTTGAGAGGGTGGGGAGCTGTCCGGCAACCCTTTAAAAAGTCGAGCAAATCGGTTGAACGAAATCGCCGGTTTTGCGATATCATTTTCACATCAACCAGCGTGGCTCACCCCCCAATAAAATGTCCGATCGAAGCGAACAGGGCATCACCCGGTAGAGGAACGAGGGAAATGTTTGCCAAACTTTTCCAGACGAAAATTCGCATTCCCCCGCTCCAGGCGCAGTTTGTCCCGCGCCCGGATCTCATCCAACGGCTGAACGAAGCCATTCAGTGGGATCACCGCCTGGTGCTCGTCTCTGCGCCGGCAGGATATGGGAAAACGACCCTGGTCAACGAATGGGTCAGCGCCAAAACGGAGCAGCTTGCCGTCGCCTGGTTATCCCTGGATTCGGACGACAACCTGCCCTCACGTTTTTGGGTCTACCTGATCCATGCCCTGCAGACAACCGTTCCGGACCTTGGAACCAGTGGACTGCAAACCCTGCAATCCAATTTCCCACCGCCATTTATGGCCGCCATGCAAAATCCCGGCGCGGCGGCTGACCAACCCGCGCTGGATCTGGACGGGCTGATCCTTTCACCGCTGCTGAATGAGCTGGCAGCCCTGCCCACCGACCTCATCCTGGTGCTGGATGATTACCAGCACATCACCGACATGCGCATCCAGCGCGGCATGGCGCGTTTTCTGGAACACCTGCCGCCGCGCGTGCATGTGGTGATTGTGACCCGCGTCGATCCTCCCCTGCCGGTGGTGTACATGCGCGCGCACAACCAGCTTACCGAACTGCGCGCCGCCGACCTGTGCTTCACCGCCCGCGAGACGGACACATACATCCAGCAGCTCATCGCCGGCGGTCTGAAACCCGCCGATCTTGAAAAGCTGGGATCGCAGACCGAAGGCTGGATCGCCGGGCTGCAAATGGCGGGCCTGTCCATCCGCTCGCTGCTCACCCAGACCCAAAACCAGACCCGGGATGAGCGCGCGGAACGGGTGAGCGCATTCATCAACGCTTTTTCCGGCAAGAATCAATTCATTTTCGACTACCTGGTGAAGGAAGTCGTCCAGCAGCAGCCGGCGTATGTCCAGGAATTTTTGTGGAAAACCTCGATTCTGGAACGCCTGAGCGGTCCCTTGTGCGATTACGTGGTGGAGCCGGAGAGCATCCCCGGCTGGCCGGCGGGGGTGACCTCGCAGGATATCCTGGAATCGCTGGAAGGCGCCAACCTTTTCCTCGTCCCCATGGACACGGAACGAGGCTGGTATCGCTATCACCGCCTGTTTGCCGACCTGCTCATCTCCCGCCTGCGGCAGGCGCACAAAGACTGGCTTCCCCGCCTGCATTGCCGCGCCTCCGCCTGGTACGAAGCCAACGGCGAAATCAACCGGGCGATTTACCATGCCATGGAAAGCCAGGCCTGGGACAGCGCCGCTTCCCTGATCGAACAATATGGCGGGGTTTTGTTGCGGCAGGGCGAATTGGACATCGTGATCCGCTGGATGAAAGCCATCCCCAAAGAGTTCCTCACCAGCCGCCCCAAGTTGTGCCTGCAGCAGGCCTCGGCTTATGTGTTTGCCAACCAGCTGCTCGAAGTAGGTCCACTGTTGCAGCGGGTGGAACACAGCCTGGCAGCCCAAAACGAAGGCAGTCCGCCCCCATCCCTGAGAGAAGATGAGATTCAAACCATCCGCGCCGAGGTTTATTTTCTGCGCGCCTACACAGCTTTGGCCGAAGGGCAGCGCGAACAGGCCTTGCAAATCGCGCTGGACGGAATCAAGGCTGTGCCGGAAACCTGCCTGGCGGAACGCAGCAACATCTTCTGGGTAGCCGGTTTCACCGCCAACATCCTGGGGCGTTACGCGGAAGCCCTGCAATATCTCAACCAGGCGCTTCACCTGGCGCGCCGCAACAACGACGCATGGATCATGATGAT
>JACRAG010000122.1 GCA_016213455.1 Anaerolineae bacterium
ATCGCAACGAGGACGCCATCTTCGAAAAGCTGGGTTATGTGGACATCCAACACCTGGCACGGCGCATTCGCGGTGAGGTGTTGTGGGTGATCGGCCTGATGGATACCATCTGCCCGCCTTCATCCCAGTTCGCGGCGTATAACAAAATCAACGCGCCGAAGCGCATGATTACCTACCCGGACTACGGTCATGAGGGGCTGCCGGAGTCGGGCGACATCATCTTCAACTTCCTGGCGGAGTTGTGATGTCATGACGGTTTTTCTGCGACGTTGGGGGCCGTTGCTGTTATGGATGGTGGTCATTTACAGCTTTTCGGCGCGCAGCAACCCGTATGCTATGCTGCCTTCCACCTGGGAAGCCACCTGCCGGTCTTTTTACCTGGGCGACCTGTGCCAGGATGAGATGCTGGGGCGGCTTTCGCACACGCTGGAATATGCCCTGCTGGCGCTGCTGGCGGCGCGCGCGGTGAGTTGGGAAAAGCGTTTCAGCCTCCCGGCTGCCGGGCTGGCGGCAGCCATCAGCCTGGGGTATGCCCTGCTGGATGAGTCGCACCAGCTGCTGGTTCCTGGGCGAACCTTTCAACTCCTGGATTTGGGTCTCGATAGCCTGGGAACGCTGATTGGTTTGAGCCTGTTTGCCTGGCTGCGCCGCCACCGTGGAGGTTGATCGTCTATATCCGAATGGACCAGGGTGTGTCAATGTTTTATTAATCCGCCCCGGTCCTTTCTGACCGATTTGGCAGTTTTTGTGCTAAAATCCGACAGGTTTGGGGAGTAGCAGCCTGCTTTCGGGCGGGATAAACAACCGACATTACTGAGCCAAAATGCTCCCGGTTGTTTACACAGGGATGTGTGTAAGACCGCCGAGATGTACAATCAAGGTGGTCTTTTTCGTTAACCATCTGCAGCGTAGATTGCTCAAATGTTTTCATTGTTTTCATTGGGTGAGGGAAATATGACCATGTGGTACCAAAAAGAAGTGGCTGAAGTGGCCGGCGAGTTGGGCACCAACATCGAGACCGGCTTGAAGCAGGCCGAGATCGCCCAACGGCTGGAAAAGTACGGCCCCAACGAGTTGATCGACCGGGGCGGTAAAAGCCCGTGGAAGATCTTGTTGGAGCAATTGGTCGGCATTATGACCATCGTGCTGATCGTCGCTGCAGTCGTCTCGGTGTTCCTGCGGGATTACGAGGACGCCATTGCGATCCTGGCCATTGTGATTCTAAACACCATCCTGGGATTTACCCAGGAATACCGTGCGGAGCGGGCCATGGCGGCGCTGAAGAAGATGGCTGTGCCGGTGGTGCGGGTGCGCCGCGACGGGCGCATTCAAGAATTGTCGGCGCCGCAGCTTGTCCCTGGGGATGTGGTGCTGCTGGAATCTGGCAACCTGGTACCCGCAGACGGGCGGGTGGTGGAGAGCATCAATCTTTCCGTGCAGGAAGCGGTGTTAACCGGCGAGTCAGAGCCGGTAGCCAAGATCACCGAAGCGCTGCCGCAGGACAGCCTGACGATTGGCGATCAACGCAACCGCGCCTTCATGGGGACAGTCGTAACCTACGGACGTGGTTCCCTGCTGGTGACCGACACGGGCATGCGGACTGAGTTGGGCCGCATCGCCGAGCTGCTGCAAGGCGTGGAGCAAGAACCGACCCCCATGCAGCGCCGCCTGGAACAGCTGGCGCGCACCCTGGCATTTGCCGCGCTGGTCATCGTCGGGATTGTGTTTGTGCTCGGCCTGATCCGCGGGGAGGACCTGCGCCTGATGTTCCTCACCGCGATCAGTATGGCGGTGGCGGCGGTTCCGGAAGGCCTGCCCACCGTGGTGACCATCGGCCTGGCTATTGGTGCGCAGGCCATGTTGAGGCGCAAAGCGTTGATCCGCAAACTGCCTGCCGTGGAAGCGCTCGGGTCGGTCACTGTGATTTGCTCGGATAAAACCGGCACGTTGACTGAAAACCGCATGACGGTCACCTATCTGGATGTGGCCAACCACCAGATGGATCTTAAAGAGGTGGTGCAGGGATTCAGCCCGCGGGTCAAACGCGAAGAAGCTACACCTGCGCTGACCGAGCATCCGGCGATTTCATTGATGTTGACCGCAGGCTCGTTGTGCAATGACGCCGTGCTGGAATCGGACGAGGAGCGTCCGGGTGAATATTCCTCCGTGGGCGACCCGACCGAGGGCGCACTGGTGATCGCTGCGGCGCGCGGCAACCTGTGGAAAAGCGAGCTGGAAAAATCCATGCCACGCCTGTCCGAACTGCCGTTTGATTCGGACCGCAAGCGCATGACCACCGTTCACCGTCTGCCGCAGGCGGGCGAACTGGCGGCGCTGGGGGTGGTGTATGGCGCGCATACCGACGCACACGATTTTCCTTACATCGCGTACACCAAGGGCGCGGTGGACGGTATGCTGGAGGTCAGCAGCCAGGTGCTGCAGGACGGCAAGCTGGTTCCGCTGACCGCTGAACTGGAAGAGCGCATCCGCAACGCCAACAACCGCCTGGCGGAGAACGGCATGCGCGTGCTGGGTGTGGCTTACCAGATGCGCCGCACTCCGGAAGCGAATCGGGCGGATGAGCCGGTGGAGAAGGATTTGATCTTCATTGGCATGGCTGGCATGATCGATCCGGCGCGTCCCGAAGTGTATGAGGCGGTCAAAACCGCGCGCACTGCGGGCATTCACCCCATCATGATCACCGGCGACCATCCCCTCACCGCGCTATCCATCGCACGTGACCTGGGTATCGCCACCACCACTCATGTGGTGACCGGGCGTGAGCTGGCAGAGATGGACATTGCGCGGCTGCAGGAAGTGGTCAAGGATACGTCGGTGTTTGCGCGTGTTTCGCCGGAACACAAGCTGAAAATTGTGGAAGCCCTGCAGAAGAATGGCGAGATTGTGGCAATGACCGGCGACGGCGTCAACGATGCGCCTGCGCTCAAGAAAGCCGATATCGGCGTGGCAATGGGCATCACCGGCACGGATGTTTCCAAGGAAGCCTCCGAAATGGTGCTGCTGGATGACAATTTCGCCACCATTGTTGCCGCGGTGGAAGAAGGCCGGCGCATCTATGACAACATTCGCAAGTTCATCAAATATGCGTTGGGTTCCAATATTGGAGAAATATTGGTGATGCTGGTGGCGCCGTTCTTTGGCATGCCGCTGCCTTTGCTGCCGATCCAGATTTTATGGGTCAACCTGGTGACGGACGGTCTGCCCGGTCTGGCGCTGACCGTGGAAAAATCTGAGCGCAACACCATGCGCCGCCCACCCTTTGATCCCAAGGAAAGCGTCTTCAGCCGCGGTTTGGGTCGGGGAATTATCCTCATGGGTATCTTGCTCGGTTTGATCACCCTGGGTGTGGCTTATTGGGG
>JACRAG010000138.1 GCA_016213455.1 Anaerolineae bacterium
ACATCGAATCTCCGATTTGAAAATGCCCGAACGGGTGACATTTGTCATTAAAACATTGTCTATACAACAGGTTTAGCCCGTCCTGACAGGAAAAGAAACAGGGCTGCCCGCATGCGGGCAGCCCTGTTCAACGCTTATGGGACGATCCAGGTGCCGGTCTCACCCTTCAACGCGCGCCCGATATTCTCGGGGTTGGTGATCAGCGCCTGTTTGCCGGTGTTATCCAGATAGCGCAGGATGGCCTGGACCTTCGGCAGCATGGAGCCCTTGGCAAAGTGGCCCTCGCTGATGTACTGCCGGGCTTCAGCCGAGGTGATGCGGTCGAGCCATTGTTCATTGGGCTTGCCGTAATTCAACGCCACCTTTTCCACCGCGGTGGAAATGACGAACAGGTCGGCGTCGATTTCCTGGGCCAGCAGGCTGGAGGCGAAGTCTTTGTCGATGACAGCCGGCGCGCCGACATAATCGCCGTTGCCTTTATCATAGACCGGGATACCGCCGCCGCACACCGTGATGACGATCACACCCGCGGCGATCAACGCCTTGACCGTGTCCAGTTCCACCACTTCCTTGGGGTCCGGCGAAGCCACCACACGGCGCCAGCCGCGACCGGCGTCTTCCACCACCGACCAGCCCAGCTCGTCACGCTTGTGTCTGGCCTGTTCTTCGGTCATAAATCCACCAATTGGCTTGGTGGGGTTTTTAAAAGCGGGGTCGTTGATGTCCACCAGCACCTGGGTGATGACGGTGGCGACGTTCTGATTAATCTTGCGCTGGAACAGCTCGTTCTGCAGGTTCTGCTGCAGCATGAAGCCGATCATGCCCTGGCTTTCCGCGCCGCACACATCCAGCGGCGTCTCGGGGGTGCCTTCCGCCTTGGCGGAGACTTCCGACTGGCGCAAAATCAAACCAACCTGCGGGCCGTTGCCGTGACCGATGGCGACATTCCACCCGGACTCGATCATGTCCGCGATGTGGAAGGTCGTTTCTTTGGCGGCCTGGTACTGATCCTCAATGCTCTGATGTGCATTGGATTTGATCAAAGAATTGCCCCCAATGGCGATTACGGCGGTCTTTTTGCGGTCCATTCCTGCTCCTTCTAAAAATAATCCTGAGTTATTAAGCATCGATCCGAAAATTGTTGTCGCGCATTTGCTTTCCACCGGAGAGGGTGCACCAAATTCCGGATGGATGCGACACCCATCTGAATGAATGGGCTACCCCATGGTGAGGGCCATCACGGCCTTCTGGGCGTGCAGCCGGTTCTCGGCCTCGTCATACACCACCGAATTCGGTCCATCGATCACCTCGTCGGTGACTTCCAGGTTGCGGTCGGCGGGCAGGCAGTGCATGTAAATGGCATCATCTTTGGCCAGGTTCATGCGGCGCTGGTCGGTAATCCAGCTGCGGTACTTCTCGATCAGCGCTTTGCCGTCTTCCTTGGCGGTGGTGGTCACCAGCGGACCCCATGACTTCGGATACACCACATCCGCGTCCTTGAAGGCCTCGTCCATGTTGTCGGTGACTTCAAAGCCCACCTTGTATTTGCGCGCATTCTCGCGGGCCTGGTCCATGATCTCGGGCATCAGCTTGAACTCTGGCGGATGAGCCAGCACCACGTCGCAGCCAAAGCGGGTCATCTGCAGGATGAGCGATTGGGGCACAGAGATGGGCTTGCTGTACGAAGCGGCATATGCCCAGGAGACGACCACCTTGCGGCGGCGCAGGTCGCGGCCTTTCTTCTCCATGATGGTCATCAGGTCGGCCAGGCACTGGAAGGGGTGGTACACATCGCACTGCATGTTCAGCACCGGCACGCGCGAATACTTGGCAACTTCGTTGATGTATTTGTTGCCGAACTGCCAGTCACACTGGCGAATGGCCAGGCCGTCGAAATAGCGCCCGAAAATCTCGCCAATTTCCTTGGCAGTGTCGCCGTGCGAAATCTGGGTGGTGTCCGAGTCGATGAAGGCGCCGTGCCCGCCCAACTGGGCCATGCCGGCTTCAAACGAACCGCGGGTGCGCGTGCTGGTGAAGAAGAACAGCATCGCCAGCACCTTGTCGCGCAGGTAAGGGTGCGGCTCACCCAAAGCGCGCTTGCGCTTCAGGTCCCACGCCACTTCCAAAACGGTTTCGACTTCCTCTTTGCTAAAGTCGAGGTCGCCGATAAAGTCACGGCCTTTTAAATAGGTTTGCATACATCCTCCAAAAAATAGGTTCTGGTCTGTTGACCGGTTTATATTCAGCGATTCGGGGGTTTAGAGCAGCCCCGGCAGCACAGCATAAAACTCGGTGGCTTTGACCACTTCGTTCAGGTCGATCCACTCACCGGTGGTGTGCGCCTGCAGTTCATCGCCCGGGCCAAAGCCGATGCTCGGAATGCCCGCCTTGCCGGCCCAATAAGTCCCGTTGGTGGAGAAATCCCACTTGCCGGTGGGCGCTTCGGGCAGGCCGATGATGCGGCGCGCCTGCACGCCCGCCTGCACCAGCGGGTGGCTCTCGTCCAGCGCCCAGGCCGGGTAATACTTTTCCACCGGGAAGACATAGCCGGTGTAGGAAGGCTCATCGTAAAACAGCTCCACCACGCTCACAAACTCGCGGTCTTCGGGGGGAATGAGCGCCTTGATCTGCTCCACCACCGCCTCTTTGGTCTCGCCAAAGGTCATGCTGCGGTCGATGAAGATGGTGGCTTCATCCGGCACGGCGTTGATGCTGGCGGTCTGCACCTTCATATCCGATACGGTGATTTTGCCGTGCCCCAGGAAGGGATGGTTGCCCAACTGCGGCTCCAGGTCGCGGATGGCAGCGATGACCGGCAGCAGGCGATAAATCGCATTGTCGCCCAGGTGATTGCTGGCGGCGTGTGCGCTCTTGCCGCGCGCGGTGATGGACAGCTCAATGCGGCCCTTATGCCCACGGTAGATGTTCAGGCTGGTTGGCTCGCCGATCACCACCATATCGGGGCGCACCGCCGGGTCCACTTCCACGAAGGCGTTGGGCCCGATGCCGTCGCACCACTCTTCCATGTTGCCAAAGTAATACGCCGTCCAGCCGTCCAGCAGACCCAACTCGTGCGCCAGCGCCAGGCCGTAGATCATGCCGGGCGTGGAGCCTTTTTCGTCCACCGTGCCGCGCGCGATCAGTTTGTCGCCTTCCAGCTTACCGGTGAAGGGGTCAAAACCCCAGGCTGCCGGGTCGCCCACGCCCACCGTGTCGATGTGCGAGTCGTACACCAGCACGCGTGACCCGCTGCCGATGTGCCCGTAAATGTTGCCCATCTTGTCAAAGCGCACATCCTCAAAGCCCAGTTTGCGCATCTCTTCAGCGATACGCTCGCCCACCGGGCCGATGAGCGAATTCATGCTGGGGATGGCGCAAATCTCGCGCATAAAGGCAATGATCTTCTCGCGCTGCTGCGCCACGCGCTGTTGAATGGTTTCCACAACCTGTTTGTCAAGCATTCGACACCTCTTGATCAGGATTTTCTGATTTATTTAATGAATTTCGCCCACACGGCGGACCACATGGAAGTGGAAATATCCGGGCAGGAAGTAACTCAGCGAGTAATCCACCGAGCGCTCGTCACGCGTGACCAGGCGGGCGGTGAACATGAGCAGCACATCGCCGCGTTGAATTTCCAGCGCGCGGGCAATGTCGGAAGGCGCTGCAACCGCGCGGATGTCCGCCACAGAATGGTCGAGCTGCGGTTCGCCGCGTTTGAGCAGCAAATCCAACACCGAGCCGGTGAAGCCGCCGCGCACTTCTTCCGAGGAGAGCACATCCTCGGGCACAATATCCACCAGGTAGGCCACCGGGCGCCCGCCCGTGTGGATGACCCGGCTGACCTGCACCAGAGGCGTCCCCAAGGGCACCCCCAGGGCTTCAGCCTGTTCGGCAACCGCTTGAATGCGCGTCGTCACCAGGTCGCCCATCGAAACCTGCAAACCGATGCGGTTAGCCAGGCTTTCGATACTCTCCAACACTTCCAGGCCGGTTTCAATCACCGGCGAAGCGCCGACCACAAAAGTGCCCACACCCTGGCGGCGGCGAATCAAGCCCTGACCCTCGAAGGAGCGCATGGCTTCGCGCAGGGTGGCGCGCGAAACGCCCATCTGGCGCGCCAGATCGGGCTCGGCTGGCAGGCGCTCCCCCGCCGGAGTCGAAGCAATCAATTGGGCCAATTGGGCCTGTAGCCGCTGGTAAGGATGTGAGAAAGAATCGTTCTGGCTCATGGCATTGGATTTCCTGTTATTCGAGCACGTCCACCACGGTAAAGCGGCGGACATCCACCAAACCTTTGTCTGAAATGCGAAGTTCCGGGATGACGACCAATCCCAGCAAACTCATTTGCATGTTGGGATTATTCAATTTGCAACCGCAGGCACGGAATCCGGCCAGCACGCTCTCGGCTTTGCGCGCCACCAATTCGGCCGGCTCGTTCGAGATCAGCCCGGCGATGGGCAGATTCACCTCGCCGATCACCTCGCCGCGGCGCACCACCACCTGCCCGCCGCCGGTCAAGGCCAGGCGGTTGGCAGCGCGGGCCATGTCGGCCTCGTCGGTGCCAATCACAATCATCTGGTGGCTGTCATGCGCCACGGTGGTCGCCAGACCGCACGGCTCGGAGAAACCGAAGCCGCGCACCAGGCCCACCTGAACCGTTCCGCTGCCCGTGTGACGCTCCACCAGAGCCACTTTGGCCAGGTCGCGCGCCATATCCGGGCGAATCTCGCCCAAATTGCCGCGCACTTCCACATGCAGGTGGCGGGTGGGCGCCTGGTTTTCGATCACGCCGATCACGTTGGCCATCTGCCGCCCATCCGTGGCGGGCAGGCGGAAATCGGCGGCAGTCAGTTCGCGCGCCAGGTGCACCGAGCGCAGCGCCCAATCCGGGTAAGACAGGCCGGGGGTCTCCGCCAGCAGTCGCCCGTGCTCAGCCACCGTCACACCGCGCGCAATGACCACATCCGGCCGGAAGTTGACCAGATCCGTGACGATCAGGATATCCGCGTAGCGCATGGGCGCAATCTGGCCCATTTCGCGCGCCACGCCGAAGTGTTCGGCAGTGTTGATGGTCGCCATTTGAATGGCGGTCAGCGGGGGCAGGCCCTGGCTGATGGCGTGCCGCACAGCGCGGTCCATGTGCCCTTCGCCGATCAGGGTGGCGGAGTGGCAGTCGTCGGTGCACAGGATGAAATTGCGCGGATCGAGCTTCAGCTCGGTCACCGCACGCACCTGCTCGGCCACATCATGCCAGGCTGAACCAAAGCGCAGCATGGCGCGCATCCCCTGGCGCACGCGCGCCACGGCGTCTTCCAGGCGCGTGCCTTCGTGGTCGTCCATGGCGCCGCCGGCCACATAGCCGGCAAATTCGCTGTTGAGATCCGGCGCAGGGTAATGCCCGCCGATCACCTTGCCTGCCTGGCGGGTGGCGGCCAATTTCTCATGCACGTCCGCGTCGCAGAAAGCCACGCCGGGATAGTTCATCATCTCGCCCAGGCCGATCACGCCTGGCCAGTTCAAGGCTTCGCGCACTTCCTCCGGGCCAATCACCGCGCCGGAGGTTTCCAACCCGGGGGCGGATGGCACGCAGGAGGGCACCTGTACGAAGATGTGCACCGGCTGCAGCGCCGCTTCATCCAGCATCAGCTTCACGCCCGGCAACCCCAGCACGTTGGCGATCTCATGCGGGTCGATGAACATGCCGGTGGTGCCGTGCGGAATGACCGCGTGGGCAAACTCAGCCACCGTCAGCATGCCCGACTCGACATGCATATGCGCGTCCAGCAACCCCGGCACCAGGTAGCGCCCGGCGGCATCCAGAATGCGCGTGTTGGGACCCACGCATTGGTGCAGGTCGGGGCCTACGGCGGCGATACGCTGGCCCAGCACGGCAATTTGCGTGCCGGGGATGATTTCTCCGGACTGCACGCAAACCCAGCGCCCGTTGCGAATGAGCAAATCAGCCGGTACGCGCCCCATGGCGCAGTCCACCAGGCTGCGGCTGTCGGTCAGGCGAAAAGAGTCCATGCTTATCCTTCCAGTAGTCGCCGCGCGGCGCGGTTGTGGCGTTCCACCAGGCGCGGGGTGTCTACGGTTTTTAAAACACCGTCCTCCACCACGCAGTTACCGCCCACGCTCAACCAATCCACCTGCTGCGGCGCGCAGAAGACCAGCGCAGCCACAGGGTCATGCAGTGCCCCGGCATACGCCAGGCGATCCAGGCGCACCGCGGCGAAATCGGCGCATTTGCCGGTTTCCAACGCGCCCAGGTCAGCCCGTCCCAGCACGGATGCGCCGCCCAGGGTAGCCAGTTCCAGCGCCTCGCGCGCGGTCAGCAGGGCCGGCGCATCTTCCGCGGAGAGCGAAGCCCCACCCAGCGCTGCCGAAAGGCGCTGCAGCAGCAGGGCCTGGCGCGCCTCGCCCAGCATGTGCGAGCCGTCATTGGAGGCCGAACCGTCCACGCCCAGGCCCACTTTGACCCCTGCGGCGCGGTACTGCGTCACCGGCGCGATGCCGGAGGCCAGGCGCATGTTGGAGCTGGGACAGTGCGCCACGCCGCAGCCGGTGTGGGCAAACAGCTTCACTTCAGCCGGGTTGGCGTACACAGCATGCGCAAACCACACGTCCTGCCCCACCCAATCCAGCGATTGCATGTAGCCCGCCGGACGGTAGCCAAATTTGGCCTGGCAGAACACCTCTTCGTCCTGGGTTTCCGCCAGGTGGGTATGCAGGTGAACGCCATATTCCCGCGCCAGCACGGCGCTCTGGCGCATCAACTCGCCCGTCACCGAGAAGGGCGAGCAGGGCGCCAGCACAATTTGCAGCAGCGAGCCAGCGTTGGAGTCGTGATACTGCTGGATCAGGCGCTGCGAATCCGCCAGGATGCGCTCTTCCGTGTCCACCACCGAGTCAGGCGGCAGACCGCCCTGGCTTTCGCCCAGGCTCATCGAACCGCGAGACGCATGCAGGCGCAGCACCACCTCGCGCGCCGCGGCGATCTCATAGTCCGGGCGCGAGAGGTTGGGAAAGAGATACAGGTGGTCGGAGGCGGTGGTGCAGCCCGAAAGCGCCAGCTCGGACAGCGCGGTCTGGGTGGAGAGAAAGATATCCTCCGGGTTCATACGCGCCCAGATGGGATAGAGCGTTTTGAGCCAGTTGAACAGGTTGGCGTCCTGCGCTGCCGGCACGGCACGCGTCAGGGTCTGGTAAAAGTGATGGTGGGTGTTGATCAACCCGGGGAATACAATACACCCACTGAGATCAAGGATTCGATCAGCAGTGGGTGGCAATTCCGCGGTGGCACCGACCTGTTGAATTATTCCATCTCGGGCAAACAATCCGCCGCCGGCGATCTCGCGCCGGCTGCTGTCCATGGTTACCAGAAGAGTCGCATTTTTTACGAGGAGAGTTGGCATCCGTTCGCCTGTTTCCTTGTTATCACGGTTGTCCAAACGCCACCGGACAACAGATTATTTGTCAGACTACTCGTGATATTCAGAGTTTACCGATAAATGCATAAAAAGTCAATTGTCTGACAAAGTGATTTTTATCCCCTTTTCGCCAACCCGCCGGGGGAGCCTTCGGGCAGACTTCGGGGCGTTGCCTCAGCCCACCTGTCCGTCGCGAACGAAGCTTGTAGGTCGGTGTCGCGGCGGTAACGGGATACCAGGGGCGTGTGCTTCGTCCGCCGCGACGCCGACATCTTTGCCGTGCGGAATGTCGGGTTTCGGGCGGTACGAGGGCCCGCCATGCCGCCGGTTCGGCCCGCCCGAAACCGCGACCTACAGAAGAAGCACGCCACCTACCCCACATGTCATCACGAGCGAGCTCCGTAGGTCGGTGTCGCGGCGGTAACGGGATACCAGGGGCGCGTGCTTCGTCCACCGCGACGCCGACATCTTTGCCGTGCGGAATGTCGGGTTTCGGGCGGTACTTG
>JACRAG010000129.1 GCA_016213455.1 Anaerolineae bacterium
ATCACCCAGTGGCTGGAAGAAGTACAGCGCGACTACTCGCACCCCGCCATCGTGGGTTGGTGCCCACTCAACGAAACCTGGCAGGCCATCACCAGCCGCATATCCGACCTGGATGACGTGACCTTTGGCATGTTCCTGGCTACCAAAGCCGCCGACCAGACCCGCCCGGTGCTGGATGCTTCCGGTTATTCGCACCGCGTGCCGCAGACCGACATCTACGACTGCCATGATTACGAGCAGGACCCCGCCCGCTTCGCGGAGAACCACGCCGGAACACGCCTGGGCCAACCTTTCGTCAACAAGGGCTGGCCGCAGAAGGAGGATGTTTTCTCGGTACCTTATCGGGGGCAGCCCTTCTTCGTCTCCGAATTTGGCGGAATCTGGTGGAATCCGCGCGCCGCAGAGGGCGAATATTCCTGGGGCTACGGCAACCGCGTGCGCAACATTGACGAGTGGTACGCGCGCTTTCAGGGCCTGTGCGACGTGCTGCTGGACGACCCGGCCATGTTCGGCTACTGCTACACGCAGCTGACCGACGTGTTTCAGGAGCAGAACGGCCTGTATTACTTTGACCGCGAAGCCAAGTTTGACCTGGCCCGCCTGCACGCCATCCAGACCCGCAAAGCTGCGATTGAGGAGTGACCTGTATGCCCGCATCCGACTTCATCCGCACCTGGCTGGAGCACATCCGTGTGCTCTCTGTCGAAATTGGCCCGCGCGGCTCCACCACCGAAGGCGAGCGGCGCGGCGCCGAATACTGCCGGCGCACCTTTGAACGCCTGGGCCTGACCCCTGTTTGGGAGAGTTTCAGCAGCGCCAAATCCATCTTCCAACCCCACCTGCTGGGCAGCCTGATGATGCTGGCGGGCTTCGCCCTGTACGCGCTGGGCGGCGTTCACGGACAACGCCTGGGCGCGCTGATCTCCATCCTGGCGCTGGTCTCCGAACTGCAGGAACTGGGGTTCCAAAACAACCTGTTCCGCCTGCTGGTGCCCAAAGGGCAGAGCCAGAACGTGTTTGCCGTCGTCCCGCCCTCCGGCGAACACCGGCGCGACCTGCTGGTGATCGGGCACATCGACACACAGCGCACGCCCTTCATCTTCCGCACCCCGGCGCTGGTGGAAGCTTACAAAGCCTTCACCACCGTGGCGTTTGTCACCTTTGCGCTGCAGGCGCTGGCCTTCAGCGTGGGCGGGCTGTTGGGTGGGTTGATCGGCGGCTTTTTGGGCTGGCAGATGGACTGGAGCGGCTTGTGGCTGGCGGGCATCCCGGCTGCGTTGAGCGCGCTGGTGCTGGCTGCCATCTGCATCGAGGCCGACCGCTCCCCCTTCACCGCCGGCGCCAACGACAACGCCTCCGCGGTGGGCATGGTGCTGGCATTGGCTGAGGAATTCAAGGTGCGCCCGCTGCAGCACACCCGCGTGTGGTGCGTGTGCACCGGCTGCGAGGAAGTACAGCACTACGGCATGATCGACTTCTTGAAGCGCCACCGCGCCGAGCTGGTGGATCCGCGAGCGCTGGTCTTCGAACTGCTGGGCTGCGCCGGTCCGGCCTGGTTGACCCGCGAGGGCATCATCGTGCCCTTTAAACCGGACGCCGGGCTGGCTGCCCTGGCCGAAACCCTGGCTGTCGAACACCCCGATTGGGGCGCCTACCCGGTGAAGATCAGCGGCGGCAACTCAGAACTGGCCGACTGCGCCAGCGCCGGCGTGCCTGCCATCACCCTGTTTGGGCTGGCCCCCAACGGCGAAGCGCCCCACTGGCACCAGGTTGGCGACACCTTCGACAAGATCCGCCCACCGGTGATGGAAAAGACCTGGGCATTCACCCAGGCCATGATCCAGCGCATCGACCAGGGCGACTAAGAATAAACCCTTTTCAGGTTCGGAGCATAACTTTTCATCTTTGCCGATAGCAAGTCGTTGTGAACTACAACTCGGGTCATACCACCACAACAGCAGATTGTGGTGGTATGTTAATTTCGTTTTCGACAGAGATCCATCGAGGCTCATCTACCAACCGGTAAAGTGACAAAGCGCCATCCGGAACCCGCACATTGACTGTGATCTGATTTTTTTCATCATAATTACAAATCACCAAACCTATAGCGCCTGTCTTTGCATTCCTGTACACCGCATACGGATGATGAATTTCCGCCCCATGTCTTACTTCGACCCCAACAGTATCCAGAAACTCACCCTCCCAGAAGAAGTCACGCAATTCAGTGCGTAAGGCATCCATTTTTTGGCCATAAGCCAGAGTGGCTGGAAAATCCGCCAGACGTCCTTTGAAATTATATGGTTCGTAGCTTATGATATACCGGTACATTAAACACTGGTTGATCATGTTGCGATCATTAAATCCGGTCACAGCGGTCATTAATAATCCGTGCGGCTGGAGGTACCGCATGAGCGGAACATGCTTTTTATTTTCACTTCGATGATAGGATAGATGGTAGGTGTCATACATCCAATCCCAGTTGGCTTCACCTGCATAGAGGTAATCCGGTTGTTTGATTGCCGAAAGCCTGGAAAACCGTTGGATCAAGGCGTTGTCGCCGGCAAATATAGGTGCACCGTAGCGGTGTTCATGGCTCACATCAAAACATTGCAGCGCCTGTCCGTGCCAGCTCGATTCATCATGCAGGATGCCATCAGCGCCCAAATCCAAAACTTTTTTAAACTCGGCTTCACATATTTTCATCCAATCATCACTCAAAAAACACATGGGGATCAGGCGTCGAGTATTGATATCCAATAATTGGGTAACCGTTTGATATTGGTAGCCGCTATAAACATAATCATCACCATAGGGATCTTTCACAGCCAGGTTCCGCAATGATTGCCGATACCATTCCGAAGCCCGATCAGCCCAAATAAATTTCGTAAACAAGACCACCTTGATGCCCATATCCTGAATTTCGCTGATGGCCTGTTTGAATTCATCAGCACTACCCAATCGCGGATCAGTCGAATGAGAAGGGTTGCCCTGGTCCTGCCCACCGTCATTCCAACCCACCAATTGAATAGCACGCACGCCATGTCGGGCGCACTCTCGTCCAACTTCGACCAATTCTCGATAAGAAATACGAAGTTCATCTTCCGGTGAATTCATTTGAATTTGTTGCCAGGCGTGTGGCTCGGTAACCCAATCCGGCAATTGAGGCAATCGCATCCAGCTTTCGCGCCAACGTTTATATAGATCAACCCCGGCATGCCAGCCGCCCGTATACGTGGCTATTGCGATTGGTGTGAGATACCGTGTTTCGCCAGGTTGAATCATCGGGACGTGCACCGCTGCAAAACGTGTGCAAACCGGCTGGTTAGCGTTTATATCCTTTTCAGGCACACGGCTGTCAATAGAGCTTTCGTATCCAGGCAGCAGTTCTAACATCCAGGCGACAACTTCGTAGCTTCTCTCGCGCACACCTACGTACAATCCCTGAAGCTCACCGCGCAGCAGAATGAACGGCGCCTGGGGTGGTGTTGCAAGACAAGGTGCTCCCCCCAACAGCGTTGGATGATCTACACCATAATATCCACGTGTATTCTGGAAGGCAGGCCATATGCTTTGTTCGGCAGCGCTATCATATTGATAGGTGAAGGTCTTGAAATAAGCCTCATTGGCCGGATGTTTTATATCTCCAATATAGGGGCAATATACATTCTCCACGACATAACCGGAGTGGTTTTCCACTTTCATAAAAAATACCGCCTGGTCTTCCAAGAGGCTGACTGTCAACTCCAGGTGGATATCGAGCTTTCCACCCACCTCCGACTCCACTGAATCCCACACAAAAGTGATCGAAGAACTGTCGAGAGCCTGTGAATACGATGAAAGCGTTTGTTTCTCTCCCAAAACCGGATTGTTCCGCAACTCATCAGAAATTGGCACCAACAGACGAAAAGCCAAACCCAATTCCGGCCGGTCGAAGATCTTCCACCCGGTCCGAGGAGCATACAACCGAATGAGTGCACCAGTTTGGCGACTAAACTCCAAACGAATAGATTGATTTTCCAAGAGGATTGAGTTCATGAGTACTTTTCTGGGCTGAAAGAAAATAAGTTGACTGTGATCCACACCAAACCATATTGCCTTGTCAAGGCACGATCAAGATTTTAACACAATCAATCCGGTGTATCTTGCCAATAAAAGAGGCGGCTCAACAAGCCGCCTCTTTTCGTTTCGATGAAAACCTATTATCCGCGCGAAGCCAGCATCCCATTGATCTGGAACAGCGCGTTGACCGAATCGCCGGCCATCTTGAGCCATTCGAGCACCATGGTGGCGTTCTTTTCTTCTTCCACCTGCTCCTTGACGAACCAGTTCAGGAATTCCTGGCTGGCATAGTCATTGTCTTTGACGGCGATGCTGTACAGCAGGTTGATGCGGGCAGTCACGCTCTTCTCATGTTTGAGCACCTCTTCGAAGATCTCCACCGGCTTGCCGAAGGTGCTGGGCGGGGTTTCAATCGCCTGCAGGGTCACCTTGCCGCCGCGGTCGTGGATGTAACCGAAGAATTTGAGCGCGTGCTCCTGTTCTTCCTGGGCCTGTTTGGCCAGCCATTTGGCAAAACCGCCCCAATTGGCTTCTTCAAAATGCGCCGACATCGCCAGATACAGGTAAGCCGAATACAGCTCAAACTTGATCTGGTTGTTCATTTCATCCGAAAGATTCTTGCTCAGCATGTGGGTCTCCTTAATCGATGATTGTTTTAAGGCTGTCCGTATAGAAACTGGACAGATTTTGTCTAAGGAAATTATAGATTTATTATCCAAGTAGATCAAGAGCTCTGCCGGGTTTGTTCAGGGTTTGCGCGGCACATTCGCAACATGGTTGGCGGAATCACCCGCCGGCGCGCTCACTGCCCGCGCCGTTCGAAGACGTATCCCTCCGGGTCGCGGTACAGCAGCTTCCATTTTGCCTCCCACTCCGCGGAGAGGACAACCTCGTCGCCGTGCGGAATGATCACGAAATACTGCGCCTCCAACTGCGGCACCCGGTCGGCCCGCCCCAGCGGGTACTGGCGTTTGGTGGGGCTGTTGGTGTAGCCGGGACCATACATATAATAGAAAACACCGCCGTTCATCTCAATCACGGCATCGTGAATGTTCTTTTGAATATAGTCATACGCGCTGTGATAGCCGTCCACGCCCACCGGCTCGCGGAACTCATCCCGCAGCACAATCGCATTGGCCGGATCAAGCCGGAAAACGCCCTGCGAGGCCCATACCATGCCCAGAGCGCCCAGCCCCAGCAGCCCGCCCACACCCAGGCGCAGCCAGCGCCGGTCTGCCAGCAGGCCCAACAGGCGCAGCAGCGGGGCCTCCAACACACAGGCCAACGCCACCAGTTCATAGACCACCAGGGCCACGCCCAGGCGCCAGGCCACCCGGGTGGGTTCTTCCACCGTCTTCTGAAAGCCCGACTCGGGCGTGAACAAAAATGCCACAAAGAGCAGCCCCAAAGCCAGCACAGCCCGCCAGCCCGGCGCGCGCCGCCAGGCAGCCGAGACCAGCGTCAGGGCCAGCACCATCAGCAGAAAAATGAAATTGCGCGGCAAATGCGCGTAAAAGAAGGGGTTGTTCAGGTTGTTGGCGATGGACCAGTCGTTCATCACCCACACCCCTTCGGGAAAAATGGTGCCGATCATGATCATGTTGCGCACAGCCCACAACCCGCCCGGCACAATCCACACCGCGGCAAACAGCAGTTCACGCAGAGGCAGGCGACGCTGCGTCTGCCAGCCCTGCCACCAGCGCCACAGCACCGGCAGCCACAACGGCGCCACCACGAACATGCCCGAAGGCTTGGTCGCCAGCACCAGCAGGCTGGCATAAACCAGCCCCGGAAGGTGCAGCCGGCTGCTCTCCCGCTCACGCCCGATGGGAGCATGCGCCAGCGCAGCCACCACCCCGGCAGCCAGGAACAAATCATTCTTGCCGATCATGTGCATCTGGTCAAGCAGGATGTAAAACGGATTGCCTTTGACCAGAAACAGCTCGCTCAGGAAAACCGCGCTCAACCCCAACACAATCAACCCGTCCGGCAGGCGGGTGACGCGCCGCACCAGCAGCCAGCCTCCCAGCAGCGTAAACAGGCCGATCAGGGCATGCAATGTGCCGAACAGGGCTTCGTTGCGGGTCAGCAGCAGCGCAAAAGCCAGCAGCGACTCATAGCCAAAGGGATATTCGCCGTAGGGAATGGACAGGTCATACACGTGCCCATGCTTGAACAATTCCACTGCTTTTGGAAAATGGTAGGCGCCGGCGTCCCAATGCAGGGTTTGCGAAACGCCCGAGGTCGGCCAGGCTGCCGTGGGAAACACCGCCAACAGCAGGAACAGCCCGATCCCCAGGCCTAAGAACAGTCCATCCAGGCGCAAGTTTGCTCGGCCCCCTTCAGGGAACGAGACTGCCCACGCCTCGCCGCCCCACTGCCAGTAGATGCGCCAGGCCAAAACCGACAGCGCCAGGGTCAACGGCACAGCCCAATACCACCGGTAAATGCCCAGCAGACCCAACACCTGGGCCGC
>JACRAG010000007.1 GCA_016213455.1 Anaerolineae bacterium
CCGTATGTATGTCCATCCGTCAGCAAAATCAGCTGGCGCATGTAACGGGGGTCAATGCTGCGCAACTGTTGAATTCCCAGCTGGAGTCCCTGCAATATTTCCGTTCCACCACCCGTTTGGAGCAAGCTGATCCGGTTATCTTCACGCTGCAATTCGGAAACCCGCGTCGGGGGAATGACCACTTCAGCACGGTCGGAAAATGCCACAACCGAGAAAAGATCCTGGTTGCGGAATTGCCGGAGCAGCTGCATAGCGCTGGCTTTGACCATGTCCATTCGTGCGCCATGCATGGATGTTGACCGGTCCAGGACAAGACAGAGATGATACGGTGGCAGATCTTTGAAGTCAAAGTCGGCTGTACAGATCAGTTCTAACAGCACGTAATGAAGCTGTTGTTCAGCAATTCGAGGAACGATGGATCGACTGTACTTGACATTAACCGAAACCTCAGGTCCGCGCTTTAATTCATCGGGAAGTTTGGCGTCATAATGCGCACGCCGTTGATTATTGGACAGCGTATCGTAAGCTTCCTGGATGGCGATGAATTGTTCAGACGAACTCTCATCTTTATTAATGTCCGGATGATATCGTCGGGCCAGATCAAAATAGGCCGCTCGGATTTCATCCGGAGAAGCGTCGTAAGGGACTCCAAGGGTAATGTAGTAATCGACCAAAGTTTTCCCTGCCTAACTCAGATACTCGACCAGAATAACACTGATGTTATCTGGTCCCCCTGCTGCATTGGCTGCATCGACCAGCTGGTGACAGGCTAACGTCAAATTCTTGTTCGAATTGATAATCCGGAAAATCTCTGTTTCGGTAATCGTGCCCCACAACCCATCACTGCAAATCATCAAGTAACCGGGATGCGGGAACTCAAAGGTATTGATGTCCGGCCGGAATGGTTCTGCCTGGCCCAAAGCCCGGTACAGCACATTCCGTTGTGGATGAGTCAACACTTCTTTCTCAGTAATTTGACCCAACTCCAACAAACGCTGAACATAGGAATGATCATGGGTCGCCACAACAATGCGCCCATCCGGGTAAACAAAGTACCCTCGGCTGTCACCAACATGGGCAAAGGTGACCTGCTGCCCCAGCACCAGGGCTGCAGTCAGGGTGGTTCCACCGCCAGGTGCATGGCGTTGAACGGCGCGATGCGCTTCACGCACACCGCCTTCCATGATTTCCTGAATGCTCTCGCTTAAACCCTCGTCACTGGAACCCAGCAGGGGTGAATACAACTTGCTCATCACATAATCCACCATAGTCCGGGCGGCAGCACTGCTGGCAACCTCTCCGTTTTGATGCCCACCCATGCCGTCAGCTACCACATAGACGCCCAAAGGAAGGTCGCGCACCCCATCTGCCAAAACCGCAGTCAAGGCAAAAATTGTATCTTCGTTATGATCGCGCTGCCGGCCATCAGATTGTGCCGTACCGACCGCCATTTGCGGTGGGCGTAGCGTCATCGGGCGTTTGGTAACGATTTGCAACTGCTCTTCAGATAAAGGCGCGGTTTCAACCCCAATCCGAATGGGCTCAGCACTTTTTTTCTGACCGAAAATTTTCTTTATAAAGTCAAACACGACGCCCTCCCCGAGCATGCGACGCAATGATTGTAACGGTAGCCCAACCTCACGCTAATAAGGCGTAAAGGATGTGATCGGAGGATCCCACGTAAAGGATATCGTTACTGAGGACTGGACTGCTGGTGATGGGTCCACCCGTTGAGAACTTCCAGCGCAAACGTCCGGTCCGGTATTCAAGGCAGTACAGGTTGCCATCCGCAGACCCACAGTACAGCGAGTCGCGATAAACCAACGGGGACCCACTCACCTGGTGATCCGTCTTGAATCGCCAGATCTCTTTTGAACTGCCCGCATCCACACAATAAATAAACCCGTCGGCGGAGCCGACAAAAATTAAATTATCCGCGTTACATGGGCTGGAAATGGAACCCTTCCCCATGCGGTAACGCCAGATTGCCCACCCTGTTTTTGCGTCTACCGAATACAGAATCGAGTCCAGTGATGTAAAGAAAAGTGAACCTTTAACAACCAGAGGTGATGAAATTATATCGCGCTTGGACTTAAAGCGCCACTTTACTGTGCCACGGAAGTCCATGCAAAGCAGATCGCCAGACTCAGAGCCAAAGTATAGTAAATCCCCGGCAATATAAGGCGAAGACCTGACTGCGCCGCCGGTGTCATATTTCCATACTCTCCGGCTGGAAGTGATATTGATGGCGTGCATACAGCCGTCGTCCGACCCCACAAAAACATGCCCTTCGGCCACTTTGGGTGAACAGCGAATGGGGCCATCCGTCGGGTACGTCCAGGAGATCTTCCCGGTCCGTTGGCTCACGGCATGCAGTCGGAAGTCTTCAGAGCCAAAAATGGCGAGCCCCTCCGCGAACGCGGGCCGTGAGACCACACCGCCTTCAGTGGGATACTTCCACATGAATTTTCCATCACCGGCTTCAAGAGCATACATGTTGTGGTCATAGGCACCCACAAACACCATGCCGTTATCAATCGCTGGTCCGCCGCGGATCTCATCCTCACACTCAAATGTCCAAAGGGGTTTCGCCCCTTCTTCCTTGGCGATGCTGGTTAATGATTTGGTCGAAATACGCGAGAGGATGCCCGTTTTCTTGGCAGCTGTATACAGCGCCTCTTTCATTTGCTCGGCAGATTGGTAGCGGTCATTCGGATTGTATTGCACTGCCGTATTGATCACTGCTTCTAATTCAGGTGACACAGCCTGATTGAAACGCCGTACGGGGCGTTCATTGAAAGTGAAGGGGGTCTCAACCCGCGGATCTCGCTTGGTCAACAAGTGATGAATCGTGGCGCCGAGCGCGTAAATATCCGCGAGAGGACTTGCCTCTCCGCGATACTGCTCCGGTGGCGAATACCCTTCAGTGCCAATCATCGTCCCTTTTTGTCCTGCCCGGAACATCTTGGCAATGCCGAAGTCCACCAGGACAATGTGGTTTTCATGATTGACCATCACATTGGATGGCTTCATGTCCCGGAAAATGATGGGTTCGGGCTTGTGATTGTGCAAATATTGCAGCACATCACACAACTCACTTCCCCACGCCACCACCTGATCTTCCGGCATCGGACCGTCTGATTCATTCAGGTGTTCTTCAAGGTCCTTGCCATTGACAAATTCCTCAACCAGGTAAGAACGTTGATCGTGGCTGAAATAATCGAATATTTTGGGAATGGAGGAATGATTGAGCGTAGCGAGAATGTTGGCCTCGCGCTCGAAATTTTGAATGATCGTCTGGCGCACCTGCGGGTCGCGAGCCTGGTTTATCATCTCTTTGACCGCAACCAGCTTCACCACGTTGGGAAAATGCAAATCGCGTGCACGGTAAACCGAGCCCATCCCACCCACGCCGATCACTTCCTGAATCAGATAACGGTTAATCAGGACATTACCAGATTGTAATTGTCGCTCAGGTTGAGGATTGGGTGAGAAGCTCTGGGTAATTTGGTGAGTTTCCACTGGGTCTCCTGCAATTAATAAGGTTGCGGCTTGGGCGATGGCTCTTTAAACACAACAAAGGACCAGTAGCCCAGTCCCGCCTGTCCAGTCCCTACCATCTCGGTTAAATTATATGTCACATCCCTCGATTTGCAACGAAAAAGGCCTTGCAATTTCCTTACCGAAGGAGGAAGCCTGTTAAAATAGGCAGATGCCCGATTTTGATTCATACCTCTCCCCCTATTCGTGGCGCTACGCCAGTCCAGAAATGCGGACCATCTGGTCTGAAACCAACAAACGCCTGACCTGGCGACGCATCTGGGTGATATTGGCCCAGGCCCAGTCCGAGTTCGGTCTGGTGCGCCCAGAACAGGTGGAAGAACTGCGTGCCGCGATGAACCAGGTGGATATTCCCCGCGCGCTGGAGATCGAAGCCGAGATCCACCATGATCTGATGGCAGAAGTTCGTACCTTTGCAGAACAATGCCCGTCTGCCGGCGGTGTGATTCATTTGGGAGCAACCTCCATGGATGTGGAGGACAATGCAGATGTGCTGCGCCAGGTCGAGGCGCTGACTGTCCTCGAAAAGCGCCTGGCTGACTTGCTTTCCGCCTTTGCGGAGAAGATCCGGGCATACGCCGCACTCCCCATCATGGCATTTACTCACCTTCAACCGGCCGAACCATCCACATTAGGTTACCGGTTTAGCTTTTATGCGCAGGACTTAATCCAAGACGTGCAAGATTTGAGCCGGATCAAAGCCGAATTGCGCGGAAAAGGCTTCAAAGGTGCGGTCGGCACAGCCGCCTCTTACATTGAGCTGCTGGGTGAATCGAACTACAAAACGTTCGAAGAGCGCTTGAGCAAAGCATTGAAGCTGCCGTTCTTCAATGTTGCTTCACAAACCTATCCGCGCCGGCAGGATTACGCACTGATTTCCGCCCTGGCCGGGCTGGGCAGCGTGTTGTATAAATTCGCCTTCGACCTGCGCCTCATGCAATCGCCAGTGATTGGCGAATGGAATGAACCCTTCGCCGAAAAACAGGTCGGTTCTTCGGCCATGCCGTTCAAGCGCAACCCAATTAATGCGGAAAAAATTGACTCGCTGGCGCGTACCCTGGCTACCATGCCACAGATCGCCTGGGGGAATGCCGCTCATTCACTCCTCGAACGCACTCTGGATGACAGCGCCAACCGCCGCTCACTGATCCCTGAAGCATTCCTGATCTGTGATGAACTGCTGCGTGTGGCCACCCGCCTGGTGAAAGGACTCAAAGTCAACGAAAGCGCCATTCGCCGAAACCTGGCACGCTATGCGCCTTTCGCAGGCACAGAACGTGTACTGATGGCTATGGCGGCAGCAGGCGCCGACCGGCAGGTGATCCATGAACGACTGCGCGATCATGCGATGGCAGCCTGGCAGTCTGTGCAACAGGGGCAACCCAATCCTTTGCAAGACCTTATTGCCGCTGATCCGGTGTTTAATGCGCATCTCACAAGCCAGGCGATCAAGGAATTGATGCAGGTGGAAAGCTACACCGGAATCGCTGCAGAACGGGCAAATCAAACCGCCGAACGTATCGAAACCATGCTCCATTCTGGCGGAAGCCGTAGTTAATCTAGTAAAATGATGGTGGAGGAAACCTTATGGCAAATTTTCCTGGAAAAGGCAAAGTAGCGGTAATAAAAACCAGTCCCCAGACTGTTCTTGAAGACATCGAGAAAGTGATGCGCATGGCTTGCATCGAGCAGGCCCTGCCCAAAAATGTCCCGACCGGATTGAAGATCAATA
>JACRAG010000134.1 GCA_016213455.1 Anaerolineae bacterium
GAGATGACCACGACCTGGCGGGATGAAATGGTTGACCTGCTGTGTTATGGCTTTGACCCCACCCACGGCGCCTTGCGCAGCCTGGCGCGGGAAGTGATGCGCCGGCAGCAGGAGAATACCCGCGGCGTTATTGCTGCCCTCCGGCAGCAGGGCATTGACCTGCCGGACGAGGCGCTGGCGTTTGCGCTGGCTCAGCCCAGCTCTCAGCAGCCGCATGTGCTCGCGGCTCTGCTGCGCGAACACGGTTACGGACTGGGCGATCCTTCGGCAGGGCGCCTGGTGCTCTCGGCGGGTTGTGCTTTTGCGATGAGTGAACCGGCGGCGGTCGTCGAAGCGGCTCATGCGGACGGAGGTGTGTGCCTGCTGGCGCACCCCGGGCGCGATGACGGATTTGTGACCTTTGACGCCGCGCTGTTGGATCAATTCCGCCGTGAAGCCGCCATCGATGGGCTGGAAGTGTATTATCCGCGCCACACCCCTGAACAGGTTGAGATGTTCCGGGCTTATGCCGGGCGGCACGGCTTGCTGGTCAGCGCCGGCTCCGACTCACATGGCCCGGACAAACCGCCCATCCCGTACCGCGCGGAGCAGGTCCACGATCTGCTGGCGCGGCTGGGGGTCGTGGTGGGGTGATCGGGGCGAATTTACCTCGAATTTCAATTCGTATAGATTAAATTGTGAACGCTTGCTGACCGGCGCGGTTATGTCTTTGCGACGCAGCCGCACCTGGTGGGATTCCTGGCTTTTCTCTGTTCGTCAGTCGTGCCGATGGCCGGTTTTATCCGGTTTATCACTCCAGGAGGCCGGTTTTTGGGATATTTATTGCCTTGCGTGCCCATTGACTTCCTGTGATTAGTATGTTAATATCCGTGAAGGCTCACAATTATTGTGTTCGCGACAAGGACTCCCATGCCTTACAACAACTCCATCACTCGGTCTTGCAAACCACGTTCCGGCGTTTCGCTGGGTGGCATTGGCACCGGCGGGGTTGAACTGCGCCAGGACGGTATTTTCTATAACTGGCACATTTTCAACAACGAACCTTTTGCTACCGGCCCGCGCCTGCCATTTTACGAAGACAGCCTGCTCTTTCTCGTCGTGCGGTATCAGGAGCAGGGCAAGCCTCCCCAGATGAAGCTGCTCCAGGTGGAGCAGGGCTACCAGGTGGCAGGCATCGCGTCCCATCCTGCCTCCTACATCTTCCCCTGGCTGTCAGGCGTCGAGCGGATCGATTACCGTGCATCCTTCCCCTTCACCTGGCTGACGTTCAGCGATCCGGAAATGCCTTTTGTGGTGGAGCTGGAGGCGTTCAGCCCATTCATCCCTCATGACGTGCGCAATTCTTCGCTGCCGGCGGTGGTCTTCAATGTGCGCGTCACCGCCAAAAGCAGCCAGCCGGTGGATGTGACGTTGATTGCCAGCATGCGCAACTGTGCGGGTTATGACCAGCCGGTGAAGACCTACCGCACGCAAATTTTCCGTGAGGGCGACGTACTGGCCTGCGAAATGGATTGCACCGACCTGGATGAGCGCCTGTCTTCTGCCGGCAGCATGGCTCTTGCCAGTCTGAGCCCAGCCTCCAGTTACTATACCGGCTGGGAGCATAACCATCCTTACTATGAAACGGTCCTGCGCAGCCGCACCCTGCCGGATTTTGACGATACGCCCGGGCGCAATCCGCGCAACCCGCACACAGGCGTGCCCGAATCCCAACCGCGCTGTTTTGGCAGCCTGGCGCGCGCGCACACCCTGGAGCCCGGTTCACATTTTGAGCACACTTTTCTATTCACCTGGTATTTTCCCAACCTGTACAGCGAGAAACGCGGCGATGTGGAAGCGCAGCTGGTCGGCAACGCTTACTGCAACAGCTTTGCGGGCGCAGCCCAGGTGGCGCGCTATGTGCGGGAGAATCTCACTGACCTCGAGTCGCGCACCCGCGCTTTTCTGAGCCAATTCTATGATTCCTCCGCCCCTGCCTACGTTCTGGATCAGATCAATTCGCAGTTGAACACCTTCGTCTCCTCCGCCTGGTTGACCGCTGACGGCAACTTTGGCATTCTGGAGGGGGTGACCGGGGAGAGAATGTGGGGCAGCCTGGCGACGATTGACGTGGCTTTGTACGGCGGAGTCGCCCACCTGATGCTGTTCCCCGAGCTGGACCAGCAGATGCTGCGCGATCATGCCCGCCTGCAGGCCGATTACGGCGGGATTAACCACACACTGACGCGCAATTTTGCGTATCCCGATGCGGTGGACCGCCGCAGGGGGCGCCTGGACCTGCCCGCCGAGTTTGTGCTGATGTGCCTGCGCAATTTCTTCTTCACCCACGACCTGGCCTTTCTGCGCGACATGTGGCCGCACATCACCTGCGCCATCGAATACGTCTTGCGCGAACGGGACGCCAACGGCGACGGCTTGCCCGATATGACCGGGATCATGTGCTCTTACGATAACTTCCCCATGTACGGCGTTTCGGCCTACCTGAGTTCGCTGTGGATTTCTGCGCTGGCGCACACCATCCAGGCGGCGCAGGCGTTGGAGGATTACGCAGCCGTCGCGCGCTACAGCGAGGTTTTTGAACGGGCAAGGCAGGCCTTTGAAGCCAAGCTGTGGAATGGTCGGTATTACCGCCTGTATAACGACGACCCGCCGACGGTGGTGGAACAGGCTATCGGCGGGGTGGGTGAGCACGCTCCTCTGGACGAAGGTTGCATGACCGACCAGCTGCTCGGCCAGTGGTGCAATCACCTCACCGGGTTGGGTGACCTGGTACCGCAGGAACGGCGGATCGCCGCGTATCGCGCCATCCTGGATGGTTCGTACTGCCCCGGCGGGGGTCTGCGCAACTGTCACTGGCCTGGCGATGATTGGTTGCATCCGGTGCATCCGGATTGGTGGGTGGACCAGGCCAACACCTACTGGAGCGGCGTGGAGCTGGCTTTTGCCGGTGCGCTGTTTTATGAGGGGCTGGCGGCAGAAGCGCTGCGGCTGATCAAAGATGTGGATGACCGCTACCGTAAGCTGGGTTTGTATTTTGACCACCAGGAATGGGGTGGTCATTATTACCGTCCGATGGCAGCATGGGGTTTGTTGAACGCCATGTTGGGCCTGTCGATTGGCCAGGGTGTGTACCGTTTTGCGCCCCAGCTGCCGGGAGACCGGCTGCGCCTGTTCTTTACCTGGACAGAAGGCAGCGGGCATTACAACCAGCAGCGGGCAAAGGGCCGCGTGCGCCTGGATGTTGACAGTGGGCAGATCACCTTGCGCGAGCTGCTGCTGGCTGGCTGGACCGGCAAAGCGGAAGCCTGGCTGGACAGGCGCAAAGTGGCGGTGAGTACGGGTTCGGGCGAGGTACGCTTTTCGTTTGATCCGCCACTCACCCTGACTGCCGGGCAGAGTCTACAGGTGCGCATCCGATCGATCAGCACCGGTCAATAATGTGCTCGCCGGTTCGACCGGTGGAGCACCAATCCTCTGAATTACGGAGATGAAAATGGAACGAATCAGTGTCAGCGCAGATGGCCATTATTTGATGACAGAAAGCGGCCAGCCATTTTTCTGGTTGGGCGACACCGCCTGGGAGTTGTTTCATCGCTGCGACCGCGAGCAGATCGCCTTATATCTGGAAAATCGCCGGGTACGCGGCTTTAATGTGATCCAGGCGGTGGCGCTGGCCGAACTGGA
>JACRAG010000140.1 GCA_016213455.1 Anaerolineae bacterium
CCCCACCAGCACCAACGAAAAAACCTATTCCTTTGACGAAGCGCGCGATTTCATCCTCCGGCACTTTGCCCAGTTCGCCGCGCCCCTCGAAGCCATGACCAGCCGGGCATTTGCCAACCGTTGGATCGATGCTGAACAGCGCAAAGGCAAACGCGCTGGCGCATTCTGCATGGATATCCCCCTGGCAAAGGAGTCGCGCATCCTGTGCAATTTTGATGGCACGCTCGATCAGGTTTCGACCATCGCGCACGAACTGGGACACGCCTTCCACAATGAATGCGCCCACCTGGCCAACAAGAAATTCCTGCAGTGCGATACGCCCATGACGCTGGCTGAAACGGCTTCCATCATGTGCGAAACCATGATCGTCAACGCAGCCCTTGATGCAGCGGAGAACGATCAGGAAAGACTCGCCATCCTGGAAACTTCTCTCACCGGCGATACCCAGGTGATCGTGGATATCTATTCACGCTTCCTGTTTGAGAAGGAAGTTTTTGAGCGCCGCGAGAAAGCGGAACTCAGCCCGGAGGATTTGTGCGACATCATGGAACGCGCGCAAAAGGCCACCTACGGTGATGGATTGGACGAGCGCTACCTGCACCGCTACATGTGGACCTGGAAGCCACATTATTACTTCGACAACCTGTCTTTCTACAACTTCCCCTATGCTTTTGGCTTGCTGTTTGGCACAGGCTTATATGCAATCTATAAGCAGCGTGGCGCAGCTTTCATCCCGGATTATATGAATCTGCTCGCCTCCACGGGTGAAGCGCCTGCCGCCGAGTTGGCAGCCCGCTTTGGCATTGACATCCGCAGCCGCGCCTTCTGGGAGGGCTCGCTCAAGGTCATCGAGGAACGCATCGATCGCTACACGCAACTTTAGGGTGCTTTCTCTGCTCACTGACTGAATAAAAACACCCGGCGCACAAAGAACCATGCTTTTAGCGCCGGGTATCTTTATTCCTTATAGGTTACAACGTTTTGGTCAGATCTTCCGGTTCATCCAGATCGAGGGTTAATCGCTCATCAGCCCAATCCACATACGACAGGTTCAATTGCCCGAGAAGCTGTCTGCCGCCGGCATCCCCAACCAATTGGTTCAATGCACCAAACCACCGCCGGCTGAACAAAGTCGGGCTGACGCGCTCATTCCCCACCCGCGGGCAAACCGCATCTGCCTGGGTAAAAGCGTGGAGCTCCACCAACGCTTGAATGACATCCACACCCGCATAAGGTTGATCACAAGGCAGGAAAATGGCGGCCCCACAGCCAGGCGGTACGGCGTTTATTCCTGCAGCCACGGAGGTGGACTGCCCGTCCTGCCAGCGCTCGTTGTTGACTACGCGCAAATCAAGGCCCGCCAATGCGCTGGGCACAGCCTCAGACTCCCAACCGGTCACCACGATCACCGGGCTGCAGCCCCCTTCCAGCAAGGTGCGGGCTGCCCTTCGCACCAGAGGCTCACCTTGCCAGTCTAGCAGCTGCTTGGCGCGTCCCATGCGCCGTGATGCCCCCGCCGCCAAAACGATCCCCGCCGTTGGCTGCAGCAGAAAGTGCATTTCCGAGGGCGCACCAGCACAACCATGCAGCGATACGCCGGCAACCTGCGCGTATTGAGCCAGCAGCAACCGACCCAATGCGTATGAGGCAGCCTGTGCATCCGGCGTATCCGCCTGGTTCAATACCACCACCCGTTCCGCAGTGTCCGGAATATTCTTCAAACCACCATCAACCGAACACAATGCCCGCGATACCGCCGCCACGCTGACTACCTCGCCTGGGGTCAGCCCAGCCAACGCCGCGAAACGCTCAGAACGAAAAACCAGCGTATCGCTCAGTTGGGCGCCAATGCCGCTCATGCCAGCCACCACCACCACCCGGTCCGTAAAATCCGGGATGGGTGGTTCCCATTCTGCCCAGGCTTTCAACGGTTTTCCACGGGATCCGTCCGCTTCGATCAACAACGGCACGCCGTTCGCGACTGCCACGGCTTTCAGCTTCAACAGATCGTCTCTTTCCAGCCCGGCATAACGCTGGCGCTCCGGCAGAACCGCGCCGGTCACCAGGTTGATCCCCCGTGGAAGGATTGTGTCCGGGCCGGGCAGTTCATGAAGGTAGACGTGATCTGCATATTCCGCCTGTCCCAATGCCAGGTGCGCCGAGTGACTGACCAGCGCCGCGCCAAATTGCCGGCAGGCCAGTTGTGCCAATCGGAATAATAAGGAGGTTTTCCCTCCCGAACCGGTAATCGCCCAGACTTCACCTGGGCGCATCGAAAAAACCGCTTCCATGGAGATCATGGAGAAATTATACAGGGGGTTTGCGGATATGAGCCAATCGCTCAGCCCTGTCCGATTTGTTCTTTGAAAACGGGCAGCAGGTGCGAGATGAAATAGGGGAACTGGCGTCTCCACCACGGCCAATCGTGGTTGACATCCTGGCCCCAATAATCCACCCAGGCTGGCACCTGCAGCCTGTCCAGGGTATGGCGAAGCATATCCGCCTCCATGCGCATTTCATCTTCCCAGGCACCCTGGCCCACACAGATGATGATATTGCTTTCGCGATACTGGTGGATATACCAATCGGCTTGCAGGTTGGGCAGGTAATCCAATGGCGAATTGAAATAGACCGCCTCGTCCATATATTCGCCGATGAAAAAGCGCAGGCTGAACAAACCGCTCAGGCTGATCACCCCATCAAACAAGTCTGGATGGCGAAAGAAAAAGTTCGCCGAATGATAGCCCCCCATGCTGCAGCCAGTCGTGACCGCCTTCAACTGTGGATGCCGGGATTGGATGAACGGCATCACTTCCTGGCAGATGTACGCGTCATACGACTCATGCCGAATCGCCCGGTCGTGTGGATGGGCGTCAAAATTCGCCCAGGACTGCGCATCCACGCTGTCGACAGCGTACAGGCTGATCAAGCCCTCATTGATAAACCACTCAACCTCACCCACCATACCAAAGTTCTCAAAATCAAAAAAGCGGCCCGCCTGGGCAGGGAAAACCAGAACCGGTTTTCCGGCATGACCGTACACTTTTAATTCCATCTCCTGCCCCAGGTTGGAGCTGTACCAGTGGTGATACTCTACATTCATGATGGGTTGGCTTTCTGCTGGATAAATTGAGCCATTTCTAGGATCTGGTCAAACTCCGGTGAGCGAACCACATAGCCAAAATTGCCCAACGCAGTGGCGAAAACCCCCGAAATTTCCTCAGCGGTTAATATTTTCCCGTGATACTTTTGCATGATCTCTTTGTGCGAATGCAGGTACCGCAGCTTCCACTTGCGCCCGATGTACGCACAGTGATAAGGACGGTGAACCGCGGAAGTAAAGCGGTCGTGCAGGATGACATTCGCCCACTCGTAATAGATGTCGATATCATTGGCGTAATTCCAGATGTCGGTAGTCAGTCCTCCAGGTGGGCGCATATTCACCTCAAGCCCCAGCACCTGGTTATCTTCTGTCCGGAAAAATTCAAAGTGAAAGAAGCGTTTGCGAATACCGTAAGCCTTGACCACCGCCCGCCCCGCCAGTTCCAGGTCTGCAGGAATTTGACGCAGGGTGTAATAATAGATGTCCAGGTCATCATTCACGGTCTCCATGATGCCCTGGCTGTACTCCAATGATGAGTAGAATACGATGTCTCCGTTTTGGTCTGTCAGACCGTCAAAGGTCTGAATTTTGCCGTGAATGAATTTTTCGAGATAGTATTCCACCGGCGGTAGGGTGGACAGGAAGACGTCCAGCTGCTCCATGGTATCGAAGCGGTAGGTCTGCGCTGCGCCCACCCCGATATCCGGCTTGGCAATCAATGGGAAGCCTACCTCCCGCGCAAACCGGCGGGCCTGTGCCGCGGAACGGACAATCATGCCGGGCGCAGATGCCACGCCTGCCTTTTTGAACATCCCCTTCATCCTGGACTTTTGCTTGATCGCCGGAATATCCTCGACGCGCATGCCTGGAATGTTAAAATCGGTGCGCAGGCGCGCTTCGGTTTCCATCCAATACTCGGACATAGAATCAAGCCCGTCGATGCGCCCGTATTTATGCACAAAATACGCCAGCCCGCGCAGCAGGTCGTCGTAGTTGTGCATATTGGGCACCCAGTAATACTCGGTCAGGGCATCGCGCAGCTCGGGGCACAGGTTTTCATACGGTTCATCGGCAATTCCTAGAACCGTGGCACCCAAATTACGCAGATGCACGCAAAATGGGTAGTAATTGCTGGGAAAGTGAGGGGACAGAAATACAAAGTTCACGGCATTCTCCTGGGTTGGATGAATATTAATAAAAGCGGTAATTAAAGTCAATGACCAGTATGGTTTTGTCCAACCCCAGGCTTGGATTGGATACACCTGGGACACTTCGACAGACCCACCTGCCCGTTATGGTAAACTGGTATCATTCATGTTAACTTTACGAAAACAATCGATCCGGATACAAAACAACGAACCATGAGATATCTCCCTCTCCCCCTCACCGATTTAATAATTTCCGAAATCAGCCTGGGCACAGGCGATCTCGGTGGATCCGTGGACCAGACTACCTCCACCACCATCCTCGACGCTTACGTGCATTATGGCGGCAATTTCATCGACACGGCGCATGTTTACAATGACTGGCTGCCCGGCGAACGCAGCCGCAGCGAGAAATTGATCGGCGCGTGGATGAAAACGCGGCGAAACCGCAGCCAGCTCGTGCTTGCCTCCAAAGGCGGTCACCATCCCGTGGACGACTCGCCGTACGTTAATCGCGTCACGCCAGCCGATCTTCGCCATGACCTTGAAGACAGCCTGCGCTTCCTGGAGACGGATGTTATCGACCTGTATTGGCTGCACCGCGATAATCCTGATTTGCCCGTGGAGGTGCTGCTCGATACGCTGGAGACCTTCCGTAAAGAAGGCAAAATCCGCTATTATGGCGCATCCAACTGGCGCACAGGCCGGCTCATCCAGGCGCAACAGGCAGCCAGAGAACAGGGCTGGTTGGGTTTCTGTGCCGACCAGATGCTCTGGACGGTGGCAAAGACTCAAGCCGATGCCATACCGGACCCAACCATCATGGTGATGGATGAAGCGCTCTACCAGTTCCATCTGCAAACCGGCATACCAGCCACACCTTACACCTCACAGGCCAATGGTTTGTTCAGGAAACTGGCCCGCGATGGCGCCGAAAACCTGCCGCCCAACTTGGTGAAGCACTTCCCGCTGGAAGCCAACCTGCGCCGCTACACCCGCATTCAACAGGTCATGGCGGAAACCGGTTTTTCGCTGACCCAGGTCGTGCTGGGGTGGCTGCTTTCACAGCCCTTCATGACCATCCCCATTGTCGGACCCAAGAACGTGGATCAGGTACAGGACAGCATCAGCGCAGCCGGGGTTCGCCTGACCCCTGAACAGGTCAGGTTGATCACAGTCGACTAAGGATCCATCCGAAAGTTATTTCTCCCACCCCTGCCCGCCCCCAGGGGCGGGAGAAAAAGGTTCTTGGATTTCCCAATCCCTCGCGAAGCGAGATGGGCAATATTGGAAATTTTCAGATAGTGATAATAAAAAAAATCAGGACGGCCGACAAGCCATCCTGATTTTTTGTCGACCATAATCCCATCAATCCCCACGCTGATAATTGGGCGCTTCACGGGTGATGGTGATGCTGTGCGGATGGCTTTCCTGCAAACCGGCATTGGAGATCTTCACCAACCGGGTGCGCGACCTCAAATCGTCCAGGTTGTGCGCGCCCGCATACCCCATGCCTGACCGCAGCCCGCCCACCAGTTGATAGACGTAATCGCTCAACAGGCCTTTATAAGGCACCATGCCTTCAACGCCTTCCGGGACCAGCTTGCGTGCACCACCCTGCCCGCTGCCATACCGGTCCTTGCCGTAACCCTGCAGCGCGCCCAGGCTGCCCATGCCGCGATAGACTTTATACTGGCGACCTTCGTACAAAATCACCTCGCCAGGCGACTCTTCCAATCCCGCCAACAGGCTGCCCAGCATGACCGTATCCGCCCCGGCGGTGATCGCCTTGACGATGTCACCTGAATATTTGATGCCTCCATCCGCGATGACCGGCACGCCATGCCGTTGAGCCACCCGCGAACAGGTGTAGATCGCGCTCATCTGCGGCATGCCCGCTCCGGAAACGATGCGCGTGGTGC
>JACRAG010000141.1 GCA_016213455.1 Anaerolineae bacterium
AACCATGTGCTGTTGTGGTAAAACCGGAGCACATGGCTGATTATTCTCAACCCTTTGAGGCACACTCATGACCAGTTCGACGGCAAATTAGTTCTGAAACACGTCGATTTGGCACCCGGGCAGGCTTAGGCTACAGAAAATTACCTGAAACGGACACAATTTTCAGGCTTGAAACTCCATTGCACTATATCCGGCAATCCATCACGATGACACCATCGTGTTCCAATCATCTGGAAAAACTGGCTTAAGAGTCGATCACTTTCACAACCGGTTCAAGATAAACAAAGTATTCAACATCACTCAACGGGATCACCTTGAGGGGATCATACAGTCCTGTGATTTCATAGTTAATCGATGAATGATCCCGCGTTCGTTTACTCGCCTCGAGTTCATCATATACCCGCGTGATGATCGCTTGACGATACGGCTCCAGATCTCCTAAATCGGCCTCGATCGATTGTATGCTCAGATATATCGAATCGGGTAGTTTGAGCGAGTTGATAAAATTATTCAAACGATGAACAACATTTAAGAAAGATACCTCACCTGTTTCCAGCCGGGTTGACAGCCGGATCGTCACAGAAGAGGTACTTAATTGAGCGTAATTGAAATTCGAACGATCCATGTACGAATCTGCCCCGTGGAGTTGCCGGGCTGACACAAACTCGAACGATATGGCATCACTTTGTGAAACCTGATCCGAAATGGTTTGAATGGCATTTTCGATATCCATGAGTTGATACTCAGGGTCATTCTTCCGAGACATTACCACCAAGTCCAAAAACACTGCGGGAGCGAATACTTTCATTCCATAAGGCGGCAAGGCAGAATTTTGGTTAATCGAGATGGTTGAATAATTGACTTCGCTGATGGAACTGGAAATCTCTCCCAATCCCCTGCTTCGATGAGTACACCCCGAAAGGATCAGTACAGCAAGCATGCAAGATACGAATTTCCGGATCATGGCTTATCCCCTTATTTGAACGATTCAATTCCGGTCAGCTTTTTTGGCAGCAGCCAAACCAATGGAAATAACTCAGCAATACCGTTTCCCACCCATTCCATAGATTATCGCATAAAACAGAAAATCTTCTTCGTACCCATTCCATCTGAACATGATGGATGCAATCAAATGAGCGTCAATTAATTACAACTGCCGGGGCAGCCATCATTTTAAAATAAACGGGTACTCAGGACAGTGCACGTTCCAGCAGCGCCGTGTACCCGTCCGGGTTGAAGATCGCGGCGGTGTGCCCCATTTCCCCCATTGGCAACACCTCCACCTGCCCAAACAGCCGCTCGTAGCGCGGAATGTCTTTGCGGCTCTGCGTGAGATCGTTTTCGGCGCTGAGCACAATCACCCGCCCGCGCCAGTTGCTGAAAGCCTCCCGCGTCACCCACCGCCGGCGGATCAGGTCGGCTGCGACCGCGAAATGCGAGATCACATCCGCGCGGGTCAGTTCGTCCTGCAAAATGCCGCATATGACCTGCCGCCATTCCTTGCTTTCCTCCTCCGGCAGGCTGACCACCTTGAGCAGCCCTGCCGCCAGCAGGTTCTTGACGTGCTTCTCCGGCAGGCGGCGCGCCAGCGCAATAGCAGCCCACTCCACCACCAGCCAGGACGGACCAAGATCTGCCGGTCCGGAGCTGGATAGCAGCAGTCGTTCCACGCGCGGCGGTCGGTGCGCCAGCATGGCCTGGGCCAGCAATCCTCCATAGGATTGTCCGGCACGCGTAAAGCGTTCCACGCCTTCAGCCTGCAAAATGGCGTCAAACGCGGTGATAAATTCGTCCAACTTCATCAAAGGAGGGTAATCCGGAGCGATAAGGGTATGCCGGGCAGAAAGTCTTTCCATGAAGGCAAAACCGAGTCTCGCACGACGCAGACCCCCGGTCAACCACAGCAACGGCTCGCCACGCCCCAGGCGGTAATAGTGCCAGCAGGTCCCCCCAATTTCCATCTCCCGGCCATACCGTTGGTCAAAAGCCTGCATCCGTTCCTGGATGGTCATGCCTGCACCTCCCGCGCGCATGTTCCCCTTTTTGTTATACCACGCGGGAGTGCCCAAGCTTCAATCCCTTTTGCACCAGTTCTTTGCGGATCGACCAGGGTTGAAGAAAGCAAAGGGTCAGCCGGGCAGCGAATCAGCGCACTTCAACCATCAACGACGGCAGGTTGCCCCCTGCGGCGCGATGGAAGGCAATGGCGCAATCCACGCGCTGACCGGCAACGCAATCTGCCCGATGCGGTTCTACCCCGTCCATTCTATCGATCGCTGGTGAAGGTAAAAGCAGTCACCGGCGCCGGCTCGCCGCCCAAAGCCCGGTAAAAATCCAACGCGTGCTGGTCCTCATCATCCGCCAACACAAACACCACCGCAATACCCTGCGCCGCCGCATCCGCGCGCAGCGTAGACAGCAGGGCGCGCCCCACCCCTTTGCGTTGAAACGCTTCTCGCACGGCGATATCGTAAATCATCACTTCGCTGCCCTCCCAACGCGTCATGGGCAGGATATGCGCGGTTAAGCCGCCAACCAGTTCTGAGCCGGAAAACCCCGCCAGCGCCCAAAAGTCCTCGCGTGCCAGCAGCCGCTCAAGGTAAGCGTCACTGAGGGGCTGGGCTTCATCTTCGAACACCTGCGCCATCATTGTGAACAACGCTCGCGCCAATTCCCGCTCACCGGGCATCAATCGTTTGATCTGCAAAACGTCTGTCATTCCGCCTTCTCCGGGTCAGACCGCGATTTCAGACAACATCACTCCACATTACTAACCCGCTCGCAACAGGGATGCAACCGGCATTTGGTGCAAAACATGGACTCCATGCAAGCCGTTCTAC
>JACRAG010000133.1 GCA_016213455.1 Anaerolineae bacterium
AGCATTGACGATGCGGTTCACTTCGGGCACCGGATAACCGCCAACCACACCGATGGTGTTGGTCTTGGTCAGGCCGCCAGCCAGCATACCCAGCAGGTAAGCAGGCTCATGAATCCAGTTGTCAAACACAGCGAAGTTGGGCTCCACCGGGCCGAAACCAGAACCGAATGCGAAGGCGATATCGGTGTAATCTGCAGCCACGCGGCGCACAGCCTCTTCGTTGCCGAAGGCGTCGCCCAAAATGAGGTCGGGTTTCTGCTGGTCGCACACTTCGCGCAGAACGCGTTCCATGTCGCCTGAGTAGCCGATGTTCTCCGTGTAGGTGTAATCGATCTTGCCTTCTTCTTTGGCTTTCAACAACGCCTGGTGGATGACACCATCCCACGGCTCTTCAATCGGGGTGGCGAACGCGCCAAAGACCTTCAACTTCTTGGGGCCAGCTTCTTCAGCGGGCGCGGGCGTCGCCGCAGGGGCGCACGCCGAAAGCAGCAGGCTGATCAGTACCAGCACAGACAACAAAACCGAGATCTTTCTTGACATTGTCTTCTCCTTAACCTTGGATCAAATCGATCTTACCTTTTTGCCAGCGGATCGCTCCGCAAAACAACACCGCAAAAACAACCCCCCTGGATCAACCCTTACTCGCCAATGTCCTCAGCCCACAGGTCAGGGTTGGCATCGATGAAAGATTTCATCATGTCGATGCACTCCTGATTGTGCAAATCGATCACCGTCACACCGTTCTCACGCAGCCATTCCACGCCGCCGTCGAAGTTGACCGACTCGCCCACCACCACCGTACCGATGTTGAACTGGCGGATCAGACCGCTGCAGTACCAGCAGGGCGCAAGCGTGGTGACCATGATCTTTTTCTTGTAACCGCGCTGTCGACCAGCTTTCTTAAAGGCGTCCGTCTCGCCGTGAATGGTGGGATCACCCTGTTGGACACGTTGATTGTGTCCACGCCCGAGGATATTCCCCTCATGATCAGCCAGGCATGCGCCAACCGGCACACCCCCTTCAGACAACCCAATTCTGGCTTCTTCAATGGCAACCTGAAGCAGCTTTTCATAATCTACCATACACTTCTCTCCTGTAAAGCCGTAATGTAATGAACCGTCCACACAACAATTTCCGCCTCGGCGGTCATGCGAGTGCTTTGCGACGCAGGCATGAGTTTGAGAACCCGGTAAATATCGATGGGATGTAAATCTTTATTGGATGTAAGAAATATTGTAGAGTATCTGACAGCGCCGGTCAAGCACCAAACCATCACGAAATTTCCTGTCATACGTAAATTCTGCATTAAAAATGTTGACAGCTTTCTTCTGATAATGCTTTCCACAAAGAAAAAGCAACAATCCTAAAGAAACCGAAAAGGGGAGTTGCAGCCTCTAATAACACTGCGACTCCCCTTTTTCTAACCAAAATGGATTCCATGGTGACTCAACCGGTGTAAAGCAATTCCGGTTGGATCAAGTTGAATCGGCCTCGAGACAAATGGCCTCAGCGCTTACAGGCTTGCGGAGATCATCTCCGCGCCCGGCTCGGGCACCAACAGCGTCCCCAGCGCATCATGCAACGGCTTGCCGCCGGTGCATTGCAACACGGCCTCACCCCGCAGCAGCACGCGCCAATGGGTCAGGTAGCCTTCCACCTGGACAACCAACTGGCTGTGCCGGTAAGTGACATGCACCACGCCAGCCGGGCTGCCATCCAGCGCTGGAATGACCAGGCGCGTGTCCATGCCCTCTGCCGGTTCAAAGATGTGCAGAGTCACCTCGTCGGCGAAGTTGTAATCGGGCTGGGTTTCATTTGCGCCGGTCGCGATGACCGAGTTGGGTCGCGCCATCAGCGGCAGGCTCAGGAAATCATGCTTTTCTCGCAGCCAGCGACCGCCTTCCACCACCCGTCCGGTCAGAAAATGCGTCCAGCGCCCTTCCGGCAGATAGTAATCCACCTGACCATCTTTAGTGAACACCGGCGCAACCAGCAGGTTGTCGCCCAGCATGTATTGCCGGTCGAGCGTGTCGCAGCCCGGGTCCTGCGGGAATTCCAGCGGCATGGCGCGCAGCATCGGAATACCTGTCTGGTGCGCTTGCACCGCAGCGGCAAACAGGTAAGGCATCAGGCGGCACTTCAGACGGGTGAAAAAGCGCAGCACATCCACCGATTCCTCGTCAAACAACCACGGCACCCGGTAGGTACTGCTGCCGTGCAGGCGGCTGTGCGACGAGAGCAAGCCAAAGGCACACCAGCGCTTGTACACATCTGCCGGCGCAGTCTGCTCAAACCCGCCCATGTCGTGGCTCCAGAAGCTGAAACCTGACAGGCCGAGTGAAAGCCCGCCGCGCAAAGTCTCCGCCATCGACTCATAGGTAGCAGTCGAGTCGCCGCCCCAATGCACAGGGAACTGCTGCCCCCCTGCTGTCGCCGAGCGCGCAAACACCGCCGCCTGCCCCTTGCCTTTGGTCTCCTCCAGCACCTCAAACACGGTCTGGTTGTAAAGGAAAGTGTAATAATTGTGCATTTTGACCGGATCAGAGCCATCGAAATACACCACGTCCGTGGGGATGCGCTCGCCGAAGTCGGTTTTGAAGCAATCCACGCCCTGGGCAACCAGCCGGCGAAGGTGATCCGCATACCAGCGCCGCGCATCCGGGTTGGTGAAATCCACCAACGCCATGCCCGACTGCCACTTATCCCACTGGTACACATCCCCGTTGGGGCGCTTGAGCAGGTACCCCCGCGCCATGCCATCGTCGAACATGGCAGAGCGCTGCGCGATATAGGGATTGATCCACACGCAAATGCGCAGCCCGCGTTCTTTGTAGCGCCGCAGCATGCCCTCGGGGTCAGGAAATACGCGCTCATCCCACTCAAAGTTGACCCAATGGAATTCCTTCATCCAGAAGCAGTCAAAGTGGAACACATGCAATGGAATGTCGCGATCAGCCATGCCCTGGATCATGGAAGTGACAAATTTCTCGTCGTAGTCGGTGGTAAATGAGGTGGTCAACCACAGG
>JACRAG010000137.1 GCA_016213455.1 Anaerolineae bacterium
AGACGATCCATGGGCCTGCCCGAGGACAGGTCCTGACGGATTTCCTGCAGTGCGCGGCTTTGGGCATTGGTCAACTGGTAGGGTAACAGGTTGGTCTGTTCGGAAAGCCATTCGTCCGGGGTTTCAAATACCCGACCGGATGCAGTTTCCCAGGTGCGCTTTTGCTGCATCACCCCCATTTGCATCAGGAAAATTTCATCGAATGCCAGGCGCCAGCGCGCCAGGTCGAGTGAGTCTTGCGAGTCGGGGAAGTGGGTCTGCAACAGGGCGACGCCCAGGTCGACCACCTTCATGGCGGAGCGCACAGAGGCCGGGAGATAATCATCGACGCGCGGGGCCCAGAAGGTAACCACACCGTGAATGATGTTGCGCAGCCAGCGTTGGGTGATCCCATTCGTCAGGCCGTATACCGGCACAATGCGATTGGTATTGATCTGCTCTTTTTCCAGCTCTTCGATATCCGGGTTGCTCATCACCAACCGGCCGAGATACAGATCAATCTTCCCAGCCAGCACAACCTGCATTCCAGGACGGAATTTGGTCATGAGATAGGACCGGTTGAACCAGGACAGCCGCAAGGTTCCGGTCCCATCACTCAACACAGCTTCGACCAGTTGGGCAGCGCCGCCACGCACCGGGCGGGATTGGATGGCCTGAATGGTACCCAGTACGGTTACCTGTTCGCCGTATTCCAGCCGGTTGATGGGCTTAAGCCGGCTGTAATCGTCATAACGCCGGGGGAAGTAATACAACAGGTCATTGATGGTGTATAGGCCCAGGCGTTCGAGAGTCTGCGCATGTTTTTCGCCAATGCCGGAGACAGCCGTGAGTGGAGCCGACAATGCAACCTGGCTGCGGTTGTTGGTGCTGCGTACTACTGGCCGAGGGGGTCTTGGCTCATCAATAAACTCATTGGGTCGTGTTTCGACTTTTGAGGGCAGGCGATCCAGTGGAGCTTCGGGGAGAATCCCTTCATGAGCGCTCTCTTTATTCACCGGCATTGCTTCTTTGGCTGCAGGCGCTTCTGAATTTGCGGTCTGAGGGGGTTTGGATCGCTCATTCGCGACCAAATAGTCGATGAGGCCATCCAGCGCCGCTTCGCGTTCTTCAACCGGCATTCCCGGATAAGATTGAAGCACCTCGATGGTTTTATCAATCAGATGAGGTTCAAGCCGGTTTTGCCGCGCTTCCTGTTCCCAGTTGGGAATAATTTTATCCAGGCCGCCTACGATGGCGCGATTGCTGAACTTCAGTTCTCGCTCAAGTCGGAAAAATTTGGTCAGTTTTTCAATCGATGAATGCATAAGGCTATTTTACCGCAAAGACCTGTACTCACTCCGCTTCCATGATGACGAGCGCCAAAGTACGGGGCCCGACCAGTGTTGCAAGAGGAAGGTTAATGGTGTGCTCGCTGAAGGGGGTGCGCGAGAAATGATCCTGCGCATGCTCGCGGAGGATGTGCGATTCGTGATTAAATGGCGGGATCCCCTGAATGAGTGAAATATGGCTCAGGTGATCAAATTCGCCGAGGAATTCCTGGAAAAAATCGATTACACCGCGCAGATTGCGCGCCTTTTCAATTGCGCTTAATTTGCCTTCTTCCAAAGAGAAGATCGAAATCAAGTTGAGCATCTCGCCAACCGTCGCCTGGGCATGATCGATGAAACCAGCCTGGCTCAGATAGGACAGGCCTGCCGAGCAGATCAGTGTGTAAACGCGAGGAATGGCTTTCCTGACCCGCCGTTCGATCTCTGGCGCACTGAGTCCCTGGGCGTTGCATTCCGCAGCCAGCTGGACCAACAATCCCAGGCCAACGTTGGTGGTCTGGGAATCGATCAAGGTGACCGGGATGTGTCCGCGCGCTGACGCAGCTGCTTTTTCCGCATTGGCGAACAGGCGGTTCAGCTCCGTGGATGTCAATATTGCAATCACTTCTTTGTATTGAAGTGCAATGGATTGCAATATCTCCAGGATCTTCTCCGGCGACGGCGGGATCAACGCCAGCGCGGTGGTTTCCTGGAGGCTGGGCGGCAGGTTGGTTGCTTTAACCCCCTCGCCATCCGGGTAAACCTGGTTTTGGAGGGCAACATCGTATGTAAGAATGCGAATGTCGCTGCGTCCTGCAAATCCTGGTTGGGTGAATTGTACGGCGCTGTCGGTCAGGATGCAGATGGAACTCATAGGTTATTCGATGGCGATGATAAATTGGTAATACGGTTGACCGCCGTTATGAACCTCGATTTCGTGGTCCGGATATTTCTCCTGAATGGATGCGCCAATCCGGTCAACGTCGGCTTTGGTGATGTTGTTGCCGTAAAAGAGCGTCACGCGTTCTTTGTCCTGGGTGTCTGCCTTATCGAGCAAGTAGAGTACGGCCTCATCGATGACCGCCGATGAGAGCACGAGCTGCCCGTTTAGCAGCGCAATGACCTGACCTTCTTGAACTTTGACGTCGTCGATTTCAACGCTGCGCGTGGCAATGGTGATTTCGCCGGTGTCAACTTCCGAAATGGCATTTTTCATCTCTTCAAAGAGTTCGTCCAGGTTGGCTTCCGGATTGTGGCGGAAGATTGCGCTGATGCCTTGCGGAACGCTGCGGCTGGGTACAACACGGATGTGTTTGACACTGAGCTCAGCTGCGTTGTTGGCAGCCAGGATGATATTCTTGTTATTGGGGAGAATGATAATCTGGTCTGTCGGCAGGTTTTCGATCGCCTGAAGAATTTCCTCAGTGCTCGGATTCATGGTCTGTCCGCCTTCGATGATCGCGGCGGCGCCCAGGCTGGCAAAAATGCGCGAGATGCCTGGACCGGGAGAAATTACCACCAGTGCCACTTCGCCAGGTTGCACTTCGGCAAGTTCCAGTTTTTCCTGATCCGCTTTGCGCGCCTGGTCCTCCATCTGTGCCATCAGGTTTTCCATGGCTACTTTGGTGATGGTGCCCTTGGTCATGATGTAGTCGATTGGCTCGTAACGCTTGTCCAACGGGACATGGATGTGCATGCGATACATGCCGTCGCCTTCACCCACCTGGATGGAGGTGCCAATTTCGGCCAGATCGTTATAGAAGGATTCCAGAACCAGCGGAGCATCGGGTTTGAAGTCGACAACGACTTCATAATCCTGTCCGGGTTCGATATCTTCCACCACTTCATCCAGCACCATCGCAGAAAGGGGTTGTACCATGGCGACCGTCGCTTCCAGGGGGAGATCTTTGATGAACCGCTGCATACCTTCCATGATCAGGTAAAGACCCATGCCACCCGAGTCGACCACGCCGGCCTGTTTCAACTTGGGTAGCAGTTCGGGGGTGTGTTTCACCGAGGCATCGGCGTCGATGATCACCTGGTCGAGGATGGCGAGCAGGTCGTTGGTGGTTGCACGGGCTTTTTCGGCTGCGGCTGCCGAGTCTTTGGCAACGGTCAGGATGGTTCCTTCGACCGGGCGAACGACGCCTTTGTATGCGGTGTTCTTGGCTTCGTTCATGGCGCGGACAAACAAGTCGGCATCCATCACATCCAGGCTGTCCAGCGCGCGGGCAAATCCGCGCCAGAGTTGCGAGAGGATCACGCCTGAATTACCGCGAGCGCCCATCAAAGCACCCTGGGCGATGCCATGCGCCATTTTACCGACATTCATCTCGTTGGAATTGGCTACTTCATTGTACGCGGCCTGCATGGTGAGCAGCATATTGGTGCCAGTGTCACCATCCGGAACCGGAAAAACATTGAGCGAGTTGACCGTTTGCTGGTGAACTTTTAACCAGGTCATGCCGGCTACCAGTAATGCTTTCAATTCCTGGCCGTTCAATGTGAGGTTGCTTCCGGCGGCTGCGCTGCCCGGTGCGGGTTGATTCGATGTTTCAATACTCATATCACTCCAAAACCTTGGGTTATTACCACTTAATCGGGATTGCTGATGCGCAGCCCTCGGACATGCACGTTCACCTGGTTAACAGGCAGGCCAATGGTTTTTTCAACTTCATAGCGAACATTCTCAGAAACAGTGGTCGCTACAGTTTTAATCCGCGTTCCATACTCGACGATGATATATAGATCAATCAGGATCGTCTTGTCCGAGAAATGGACATCGACGCCCAGGGTTGGATCTTTCACCAATACTTGCACCAGCCCTTCGGCAAGGTTCTTGGCTGCAAGTCCAACCACACCGTAAGAAGACAGCGCGGATTGATACGCGACGGTTGCAATGGCGCGGTACGATACAAAGATGTTACCGAGTGGGTTATTACTTTCGCTCATGAGTTCAGCCTTTTGTTATTTAACACACAATTCTTGCCGTTGGATGCGAGCTGTGGTAGAATTGCCCTTCGTTGCAGGATGACTAAGCCCGTCCTGACACTGACCAGGTATTATAGCAAGAAAGGACCGAAAAATGGCAAAGTGCGAAAAGTGCGGTAAATCGACGGTGTTTGGTCACAACCGGAGCTTCTCGAACCGCGCAACCAACCGGACTTTCCGCCCCAACCTGCAGCGTGTGCTTGTTATGGAAAAAGGGCGCAAGGTTCGATTGGTTCTGTGCGCAAAATGCATCCGAACGATGGGCAAAACCGAGTAAGTTAAGGTACCTATCTAAAGTGCAAAAATCACGGCGAAAGCCGCGATTTTTGTTTAAGCAACCTGTTCGCGCAGGGCATTAACGCCTGCGCGAATACCAGCGGGGAATTTGAAGATGGCTGTAGCGGCGACAAACAAACGCGCGCCAGCCTGGTAACATGCCGACTAATTTGAGGCGTCGTTACCTCCATCGACCTGAATTTGAGCCTGGCTGTTCGTCTTCTCGATCAAGCGGCTGACCCGCTCAATTTTTGAAAGCATGGCTGGAATGAAGGTTTGTCCGGAAAAACCAGGATTGACGGTCATCACCAGCACCACGTCCACCAATGGCAGAACTTCTTCAATCGCTTCGGCAGGAGTGCCAGGATTGAGCACAACTCCTGGTCGGCAACCCGCATCGCGGATGACCTGGATCGTGCGGTAAATGTGCGGGCAGGTTTCAATCTGCACGGACAGGTTGGTCGCGCCGGCAGCGGCATACCAGGGAATCATCCGGTCGGGATCGGTGACCATCAGGTGCGCATCGATGGGAAGCTGGGTGATCCGGCGGATGGTCTCAACGATAAAAGGCCCCATGGTCAGGTTGGGCACAAAATGGCCATCCATCACATCCACATGGATCCAATCCGCGCCTGCCGCTTCAACTTCTTGAATTTGTTCGCGAAGCCTGGCAAAATCTGCGGACAGGATCGACGGGCAGAGTGTGAAGCTGTTCATAAATTAAGGGGTTCCCAGCAATCCCAGTTTCAGGAGCACATAGGCTCCGAAAGGCAAAATACCAACCCACATCACAATCGAGATGATGGTCAGGATGATGATATCCGGGGTGAACAGGGGCGAAGCTTGTGGGACTGCGGGGCCGGGGTTCGGCGAAACCGGGACCTGGTTGGCAGGCTGGCTGGCTGCATAAGCCTGACCCGGGTTGTATGCGGGTGCGGGCTGGGCTGAGGGCCGGGAATTGACCTGTGCCTGTGCCGGTTGTTGGTAGACCTGGGGTGGGACGGATCGAATTTCTACCGGAGTCTGCGGTGTGTAATCGTTGCGCGTGCCAAAAGGCATCAACAGCCGGCCGAACTGGTCAGCCGAACGGTAACGCTGGGCCGGTTCTTTGGAGAGGACTTTGAGCAGGATTTGCTCCAGCTCAGGAGGAATCTCCCGGTTGAGACGGCGGGGCGGCACCGGACGGGCTTCACGATGCTGGCGCGCCAGTTCCTGTGCATCGGTGGCGGTGAAGGGGAGTTGACCGGTGAGCATTTCATAAAGCACCACGCCCAATGAATACACATCACTGGCGGGAGAAGGCGCCAACCCTGCGGCCTGTTCGGGAGAGAAATACTGCGGCGAACCCCACACTTCGTCGGTGTGCTCATCGGGGTTGATGGAGGAAAGCGCGCGGGCGATGCCAAAGTCGGTGACTTTTAAACGCCCATCCGGGGTGACAATGATGTTGTGCGGCTTGACGTCGCAGTGAACCAGCCCGGCTCTGTGCGCGTAGCCAATACCAGCTGCGGCTTGAGCGATTAAATTCACCGCTTCGGTCACGGGGAATCGTCCGCGTTCGCGGATGGATGATTTCAAATCTTTGCCGGGCACATATTCCATGACGATGAACAGGCGTCCTGCATCGAAACCGAAATCATAGACCGTCACAATGTTGGGGTGGGAAAGATTTGCCGCTGCTTTGGCTTCCAGCCTGAACTGGTGGCGGAAAGATTGGTTGCCAGAAAAATCCTGGCGCAGCAGTTTGATGGCGACCGGACGCTCCAGCATCATGTCCTGGGCGCGGTAAACAACCGCCATACCGCCGGCACCCAAAGTGTCCAGCAGTTTATAGCGATTAGACAGCATCGGTGTGTCAGGAATGCTTCGCTCCATGTTTCAAACGATTATAACATAAAGCGAACCCGCAAATTTCGATCACTTTACTGGATCAATGCCCACGGCTGTTCGCAAAGTCCTGAGGACCAACCCCACCCCGGCCCGGCCCAGGCTTTGGGGCGGGAGAATAAGCCATGGGGAAAATCCTCCTTCACTGTTGACGGGAAAGGGGGATGGGGCGAAGTTATTTTGACTTTACGAATGGCCTTGGATCTATGGTGCGCCAATCATACACGAGAGGTCAGTCCTTC
>JACRAG010000131.1 GCA_016213455.1 Anaerolineae bacterium
CGCACATGCACGCGCTGGATAAAGACCCCCACGTCGAGGACCGTACAAGGGGCAAAGGTGGACATGAGTCCCACAGGGGGCGCCGTTTGGGCCTGGACCGCCTGCGCAGTGAGCCTGCCTGCCGCCACAATCCCCAGGGCTGTGACCAGTAAGAGGAGCAAAACCACGAGCCAACCACCTGTCCATCGTTTGGTCATGTTACCCTCCGCAACATATAGATTTGTAATCAATATAGTAGCACTTAATGCGGAGGTAATATCAATGCGTACTGGATACGGGGTAACTTTCGTATGGCGATTGCGTTATGGAATTTTGTTGTAGAAAATGCCCCTAAAATGTCATGATGAGGCGGCTTTGCGCCGAAGCAATCGCGTAAAAGCTCCAATAAAATCAAGATGAGATTGCTTCGATGGCTTCGCCAAGCCTTCGGCATCTCGCAATGACACTTGGCCTGAATGTCATCGCGAGCGAGCCCTCCGGGGCGAGCGTGGCGATCTCCCGCCGAGTCATCGTGCGAGTCTGAGATTGCTTCGCCTCCTCCTGCGGAGGCGATTCGCAATGACCATTGGTCTGCCGCGTGCCTCCTATTATCAAACGAATGAAACTTTCTGGAGGGGATTTTGCGCGTATCCCAGATAAAATTCAATTGTCGGACATATAAAGCAATCGCCCTGGTGCATTTCGACTCCAGATCTCCAATTGCCAGGGCAATCCTTTTAATAGTTTGTGGACGCGGGGCGGTTAATCGTCGCCGCCCCCACCTTCTCCTTCTTCTTCCAATCCTGTGGGGTGGCATTTCAGGCAGTCGCTGAAATCGGCGATGCCTTCTTCGCGGTGCTTGCTGGCAATTTCCGCCTGGTCGTGGCAGGTGTAGCAGGTCCACTGGTTCAGGTTGGGCTGGTGACAGTCGGCGCAGGTATTGTTTTGTTCGCCGTGATTCATCGGGAAGGTGTGCGGGCCGTCATAACGGGCTGGACGCCACGCGGTGGTGTTGTGGCACGCATCGCAGGCCTGCCCGGCAAACAGACCGGCGTGATATTCCGGCTCGGCGTGGCAGCCGGCGCAGGTGTCCGGCGTGCCGGCATACACCTGGTCGCGGTGGCAGGCGGCGCATTCCACAACGGCATGGGCGCCGTCCAATGGGAAACCGGAGCGGCTGTGGTCAAAGGTGGCGTCTTCCCAGCGGGTGGGCTGGTGGCAATCCTCGCACTGGCTGCCGAATTGACCGGCGTGCGCGTCGTCGCGTTGGTGGCAGCCGGCGCAGGCGTCCGGTACAGTCTGAAAATCGGCCGTGGCGCGCGCGTTGACGTGGCAGCCCGCGCAGGCAGCCTGCTGGTGCGCGCCGGTTAACGGGTAAGCGGTTCCGGCGTGGTCAAACTCACTGTAGCGGTCCAGCCCGTCATGGCAAGCCAGGCAGGCTGCGCCAAAATCCTGGCGGTGAGCGGCGCTGTAGGCCGCATCCATTTTGTTGTGGCAGCCATCGCAGGTCGCTTCGGAGAAAGTGGACAGGCCCTGCGGGTGGCAATCGGCACACACAAAGGGGGTGCGGTCCGTGCGCAGGGCATGCGCGGTCAGGGCATACCCGGTGGCTTCATGCGGAAAGTCCGATGCCGTAATGGAAGTCAGGCTGGCGGCTGGTCCATTGTGCTCCACATGACAGGATTGGCAAACCAGGCTTCCCTTTTGGGCCAGCACGCCGTGCAGGCTGGCAGGGTTCTGCAGTTCGGTCTGGATGGCGCTGTGGCAGACCAGGCACCGGTCGCTCATGCGGTCGGCGGACCAGGGCGCGGCATGGCAGGCGCCGCAGCGGCTGCCGGTTTGCGCGTGAGCGGTCACCCCGCCCAATTCCACCCCGCTTTGCGCGTTGAGCGCGCCGGGGCTGAACATGGCATTGCCGTTGAGCACCTCAACCACCACCAGAATCAGCACGGTCAAGCCGGCGGTGATCAGCGCCAGTGGAGAAAGACAGCCGGGACGGGAGTTCGATTTCATGGGTTATTTGAGCAGGGTCGAAAACAAGAACGCGCCGACGATGTGCACAAACGCCAGGGTGAACAGCGCCATGCCGATGGGGATGTGCACGGTGTGCCACAACGAGAGCATGCGGCGCGCGGCGACCAGGGTGTTGATCTGCATCTGGCTCACCTGGCCGGGGTCTTCCATGCCCTCGGCGGTGCGCGGGATGCGCGTGTATATGTAGCGCCCGACAAACCCGCTGATCACAATCAGGCCGGTGAGCAGCGTCACCACACCCGCCAGGCCGTTGAACTTCCAGGAAGAATGCAGCAGCACCATGAACGGCCCGACGATGCCGGTGAAGATATGCGCCTTCAGCCAGTTGGCCATGCTGCCCCAGCGGGCAGATCGCGAACGTTTGCGCAAGCTGTAAAGCGTTTCGGTCAACAGCATGAGCACAAAACCCAGCACGCCAATGCTGTGCCCCACCCAGCCGCCTGCCGCGGGCACCGTGCGCGTGAGCCACACCCCCGCGCCGTAAGCGGCGCCGATCAATCCGCAGGCCAGCATGGCAAGCCAGAGTTCGCTGTGAGATTTAAGCAAGGTTAACCCTCCGTGGGGGATGAAGTTTGTAGCTCATTCCAGAAATCCGCCAGGATGTCGGCGATGGGCGCACCGGGTTCCAGCAGGCGGGCGCGGATGGGACGGATATCCACCGGGCGGCTGATGATTTTTTGCAGGGGAGAGGACAGGCGTTGGTCGCCCATGACCAGCGCGCCCAGGATGTGATCTGCGCCCAGCACCAGGCGCAGGTGGTTGACCTCGAAGCCGGTTTGCGCCATGAGCGTGTCCGGCATCTGTCGCCAGGTTTCACTGTCGCCGCGGGCAATCTGCAGCAAATCGGCATCGTGGCCTTTGCCCACCCGCCCGATGATGGTGGTGGTCAGACCGGCCAGGCGGGTGACGTTGATGGGGATCGTCTTATGGTATGCGCCGGCTTTTCCGGCCATGCTGCGGCCTGCCATGCGGCCCTGCTCGCGTGCTTCGGGCCACAGGCTGTCCAGCACATATTGGCCGGTAGTCTCGTCGTAAACCTGGGCCACATCGCCGGCGGCATAAATGCCGGGCAGGTTGGTTTGCATTTGAGCGTCCACCAGAATCCCGCGATCACACTGAATGCCGGCTTCGCGCGCCAGTTCGGCCTGCGGCTCGATGCCGATGGCGAACGCCAGCAGATCGCAGGGAATTTGTTCTCCGCTTTTCAGGCGCACCCCGCCGACTTTGCCGCGGTTCGCCAGCACTTCGGCAACCTCCTGCTTGTGGTGCAACCGGATGCCCATGCGCTGCAGGTGATTTTCCACAATGCGCGACTCGCTTTCCTCCAGGACGCCGGGCCAATACCGCTCGCCGCGCAGCACGTAATGCACGTTCATCTGGCGCGCCGCCAGCCCTTCGGCCAATTCCAGCGCGGTGATCCCACCTCCGGTCACCACGGCGCTGCGTCCGGGACGGGCGGCGCGGATCAGGCGGCGCGCATCTTCCATGGTGTCCAGTTTGAACACGCCCTCCAGGTCAGCGCCGGGTACATTCAAGCGAATGGCGCGCGCGCCGGTGGCGATGAGCAGCCGGTCATAAGCCAGCCTGGTGGAACCGCCGTCCAACTCCACCATTTTTTGCGCAGGCAGAATGCGAGTTGCCCGGGCGGAATGCAGGCGCACGCCGAGGCGGCGAAAATCGTCGGCGCTGAATGGGAACAGCATTTTTTCATTCACTTCGCCGCTCAAGACATAGGCCAGGCCAGGGCGGGAATAATAGCCCGCCGGATCCTGTGCAATCAATTCGATCACCGCCTGCTCATCCATCTTGCGGATGGTTTCGGCGGCTGCAACGGCAGCTACCCCGCTTCCAATCAGGAGATGGCGTGTCATGCTTTTCTTGGGGAACCCAATTCGCTGCGTTCGAAGCGGAGCACGCCGCGCGGGCAGCGCTGAACACAATCGCCGCAGGTCAAGCATTCGCTGCGGGTCACGGGTTGGCCGGTCCAGGCATGCCGGCGCACGTCAATGGCGATGGGGCAGTTGTACGTGCAGATGCCACACTGCACACAGCGGGACGAATCGGGGGTCACCTGTCCTTCAAAAAGGGCGGCGCGCCGGGTGGATTCAGAAGTAAACCACTTTTTAAACATCGATCCTCGTAAAAAGGCGTCGGCAGGGTTCTGCGCGCGTCAATTGAACCTTGGGGTGACCGCCTCAGATAGTGGAATCAATAAAAGAATTTTGACCGAAAAACTATGCTTTGTTTATTCTACAGTCACCCCCCATCGATTCTGCGACTGACATCTCTCACTCAAAATCCGTACAAACGTCAGGAATGAATCCTAGCGGATGACGGTAATCACACAAACGCCACCCACCTGGTTTTCCGGGTGGGCGGGGTTTCGATGGGTAGTAAATAGCGATCCTGCAGCAGGGAACGGCAGCGAATGAAGAAGGCATGTTCCTGTTCTCGCCGGCAATCACTGAAACCGCTTTCTGCTCAGCCGCGCCAGGCTCCGGAATGCGTCAGCGCGACCATGGCGCGGTAGTTCTGCAGGGCCAGGTCGGGCAGCTCGCGACCGTAAGGGCAGGCGGAGGGCATCAGCACAAAGCCGCGGCCTTCTCCGGCGGTGCCTTCGCGCAGGGCGGTCAGGATCTTATGCTCGAACGCCGGCGTGGGCAGGTTTTCCAGGTCGGTGCTCTCCAGGTTGCCGAAAAGGACCATCTGCCTGCCGTAGTGCTCGCGCACGTAGGCCAGAGTCACGTCGCCCTGGTTGGGCGGCTCGACCGGATCGAGCGCGTCGCAACCGGTGGCGGCGATGTCGTCCAGGATGCGTTTCAACCGCCCGTGCGAGTGGATGCGCGCGTAACCGCCGTGGCGGTGAATGGCCTCCACCATCTGCCGGTCAAAATGGGTCACATAAGCCGGGAACAGGCGCGGCGGCAGGTAGGGGACCGAGGCATATTCCGGGCCGACGATGCGCCACAGCCGCCCCGGCAGCGCCTCGGAGACTTTTTCGGTGATGGGCAGAACGAAATCGGCGAACTTTTGCAGCAGCCGGGTGAACAGCTCGGGTTCGGTCAGGGCGATGACGGTGTAGGTGCCCATGTCGAACAGGCCCGCGGCCCAGCACAGCGGGTCGGGGGCGTCGATCATCATCAGCCCGGTGTCACCCAGCTCGGCCTCGGCTTTGAGGAAGTCGTCCACGTCTGCCTCGCCCTGGGGGATGGGCAGCGGCAGCTCCAGAAAAGCCTTGAGGTCGTCCAGGTCTTTGAGCAGGTGTTCTTCGGTCCAATCGGTGTAGATATCCCGGTCGCGGCGAATGCGCTCGGTCAGGGTGCGCTGCCCGGCTTTGATCTCGCGGCGGGAGACGCGCGAGCTGCCCTGTTCGACGGTGACGAGCGGGGCCAGCATGTCGATGGGCGAGACGGACCAGCCGCGCAGCGACAGCATGCGGCGCGGGGTGCGCTCGGTGTGCTCGCGGGCCAGCTCAATCAGCGGCAGCCAGGAGGGATGGGAATAGATGTTGTAGGGATCGGGATCGTCGGGGTGTTCGTCAAAGCCGGTGATCTCGTAAAAACACACCGGCGGGCGGTCAACCGCCTCGCCGCGCAGGGTGCGCATCAGTCGTTCGCGTCGGGTGAGCATGCAGGCCTCCGGAGAGAGTCAATCCAAGGGTTCAATGCGTCCAGCCGCCCGAAATGGGCGGGGGAACAGGCACATGGGCAGACCTTGAGAGCCATTGGATCCATCGACTTTTCAGCCGGGGCGGGCCGGACAGATAAAACCGAAGGCGAACTCCTCCGAAACAGGGGATGAAAA
>JACRAG010000008.1 GCA_016213455.1 Anaerolineae bacterium
CCGCCGGATGTGCATACACTGGACGTATCTCAGGAAGTGGAACGAGCCACCGGCAACGCCTGGGATCCGGATGATTTCCTGCTGGTGCCGCTGTACGACTCGCAAAATGAGCCGCTTGGCCTGATCAGCGTGGATGTGCCCTCGGATGGGCTTCGACCTGACCGGCCCACCTTTGAGGCGCTGGAGATCTTTGGCATCCAGGCCGGCCTGATGATTGAGAATCACCGCCGTACTTCCGGGTTGATTAAAAAAGTAGAGAGTCTCGAAGTCGAGATTACACAGGCGTCACAGGCTGCCAGGGCGGCCAGCCAAAATTTGCCGGTGATGCTGCGCAAAGATCTTGACCAGACGACTGCGCTGCTTGGGTTGAACCGGCGGATCGAGCGCATTCGCGCCAGCCTGGATATCGCCGCGCAGGCCAACTCCGAAACCAGTACGGGTGCGATTCTACAGTCGCTGTGCCGCGGATTGTTGACTCGATTCGGCATGCGCACGGCTTTGATCGCGGAAGGCGACGAAACAGGTGTGCGCCTGCTCGACATCATCGGAACCGTTCCAGCCAACACCAACCCTGAGGCTTTGTTTGGGCAGCGCAATCCACTGCGCTCGATGCTCCAGGAGAGCAAAAAAGATGTGGATGTGCTGCTCATCCCGGCGCTGGGAACACAATCCGAATGGGCGGGCAATCCGCTGCTGAATGGATTGGCTGCGCAAAGTGTGATCGGTTTGCTGCTCAGCGGTGGCGTGCAGCGTACCGCGGTTCTGGTGGTGGGTCAGCGCAGTTTGGGGGTCATCTCCGAGGAAGATCGCCAGATCTTTGAACAGCTGGCGCGCCAGGTGAGTACCGGTTTGCAGAATTTGCGCCTGCTGACCGAGACGCGCCGCCGTCTCGAAGAAGTCAACCTGCTGTTGGGGTTCAGCCGCAAGTTGGGCAGCCTGGAAGCTGAAAGCATCCTGAATGTGTTGTTGGAAAGCGTGCGTGAAGTGCTGCCCAATGTGCAGGCCGGATGGGCGGGTATCTATGGGGCAGGCCCGGCGCAGGGTGTGCTGGTGCCACAGGCCGCAAGCGGTTACATCGATCAGGATGCGCAGCTTACCATCCACTACCGTACGCAGACCGAGGAGGGCAGCCAGCCTTCCTTGCTGGCGCGGGTTTTTGCCACTGGCGAGCCGCTGCGGGATGGCGATGTGAATTTTGCGGTGGAATATCATCTCGCTCCGGACGACCTGCTCAAATACCGCCAATCCAATCGGGGCCGCCTGCCGGTCTCATGCATGATTCTTCCGCTGCGCATCGCCGACCGGGTGAGTGGTGCGCTGGTGCTGGAAAACTTTGACACGCCCAATGCCTTCTCACTCGAAGACGAGACCCTGGCGCATTCTTTCTCGCGCCAGGCAGCCCTGGCGTTGGACAATGCCCGCCTCTACCAGTCGGCTGAGCTGCGCGCCCTCCAGATGCAGAACCTGACGCGCGCCTCAGGAACGTTGACTTCCAGCCTGAATCGCGACGAATTAATCAACAGCCTGCTGGACTTGCTGCGCGACGTGGTGCCGTATGATACCGCAACCCTGTGGATGCGCCGCGCCAACGTGCTTTCGGTGCTGGCAGCGCGCGGTTTTGAAGATGACGATGGTCAGATAGGCTTGTCTGCGGCGGTTGAAGATAGCGCGCTTTTCCTGGAGATGATCCGTACCGGAGAAGCCATCGCGATCGCGGATATTCGCGCCGACCGGCGATTCCCGTCGCTGGTTGAGCCAAGCCGTCTTTCCTGGCTGGGCTTGCCGTTGATTGTGAATGGTGAAGTGGTGGGATTGGTGGCGATGGAAAAGGAGCGCGCCAATTTCTTCTCGGCTGAACATATTCTGGCTGCCTCGACCTTCTCAGCCCAGGCGGCGGCGGCCATGGAAAATGCGCGCTTGTTTGAGGAAAGCGTGCGTCGCGCTGGAGAGTTGGACCAGCGCTCGCAGCGCCTGGCCTTGCTCAACCGCCTTTCCGAAGAGCTTGGCTCATCATTGGATATTGGTTTCATCCTGAAATTAACCGCCCAGCATTTGCTGACCGCCATGAATGCCAGCGATGTGGCGTGTGTGATGGTTGGACCGGGAAACAAGTACATCCTGGAAGTGGAAGTTCCGCCACAAACCACGCACTTGCCGGTGGCATTGTTGGATATGCCGCTGTTTGACCGTCTGCGCGACTCGCGCGGGATTTATTCGACGCCGAATGTGGTGGAGGAAGCGGAGCTGGCCGAACTGCGCGAGCACTACCTGGCGATGCGTTCAACCCAGTCTTTGCTGATCATCCCGCTGCTGACCGGTTCTGCCCTGCACGGCTGGCTGCTGGTTCAAAAAGATCATCTGTATCGCTTTAGCCTGCCGGAAATTGAGCTGGCGCGTACCATGTGCAACCAGGCGGCGATTGCCATACAGAATGCGCGCCTGTTTGACGAAACCCGCAGCCTGACAGAGTTCCTGGAGCGGCGCGTGGAAGAGCGAACAGGTGAACTGCGCAAAGAACATCAGAACTCGCAGACCTTGCTCAAGGTAATCGGTGAGCTTTCCACCAGCCTGGACATGGGGCTGGTACTCAACCGGGCGCTGGCGGTGATCAACGACTCCTTGGGGTCCCAAGAGAGCCTGACACTGCTGCTAGAAAGCAGCCAAAAGCCTTATCACGCCGGGGAAGCACTGTTGAATATGGGCGACCTGTCCTATGAGCGCATGCTGACCCGCAGTGCAGCGCGCAGCCGCCAGCCGGAACATGTGGATGATGTGCTGGAAGATACGCGCTGGAAAGAAGCCGGTAGCCCACAGCGCAATTACCGCAGCGTGCTGATTGTACCGCTGGTGATGGGCGAAGATGCGCTAGGCAGCCTGCTGCTTTTCCACCGCAACCCCGGTTATTTCCACGACTCACAGATTGGCCTGGCCGAGGCGGTGGCGCGGCAGATTGCCATTGCCATCAACAATGCCGAGTTGTTTACCCTGATCCGCGACCAGTCGGAAAACCTGGGTCACATGCTGCGCGAGCAGCAAATTGAAGCCAGCCGGTCGCGCGCCATCCTGGAAGCTGTGGCGGATGGCGTGGTGGTGACGGATGCAAGCGGCAAGGTGACGCTCTTCAATGAATCAGCGCAGCGCGTCTTGAGCCTTAAGTCGAGTGACATCCTGGACAAGCCGGTCGACCAATTCTCGAAGTTGCTGGGACGTTCAGGCAGTGAATGGCTGCGCACCGTGCGCACCTGGTCACAGGATCCGCAAAGTTATCACAGCGGGCCGTATGCCGACCGGTTTGACATGGAGGACGGCACGGTGATTGCCGTTCACCTGGCGCCCGCCTTCTGGCGTTCCCAGTTCCTGGGCACGGTGTCGATCTTCCGGGACATCACGCATGAGGTGCAGGTGGATCGCATGAAGTCGGAGTTTGTGGCCAATGTCAGCCATGAGCTGCGTACCCCTATGACTTCGATCAAGGGTTACGTCGAGATCATGTTGATGGGCGCTTCGGGAGACTTGACCGATCAACAGCGTCACTTTCTGGAAATTGTACGCAACAACACGGAGCGGTTGAGCGTGCTGGTCAACGACTTGCTGGATATTTCCCGCATGGAAACCGGGCGGGTGACGTTGAACCTGCAAGAAATGGATTTGGGATCGATTGCAGGAGAGGTGCTGGCAGAATTGCGCCAGCGCTCGCAGGAAGAACAAAAGATCATGCACTTCGAATTGGAAGTGGAACCCGATTTACCGCCAGTGTTGGGCGATGTGGAACGCATCCGTCAGGTGATCGCCAACCTGGCGGTCAATGGCTACAACTACTCCTTGCCCAATGGGAAGGTGCGGGTGCGCATCCATGCCAACGATGGGGATGTGCAGGTGGATGTTGTCGATCATGGCATTGGCATCCGACCCGACGAGCAGGAACGCATCTTTGAGCGTTTCTACCGCGGCGAAGATCCCCTGGTATTGGCGACAGCCGGTACGGGCTTGGGCCTGGCGGTGGCGCGCACCCTGGTGTCCATGCACAATGGAAAATTATGGTTTACAAGCAGCGGTTTGCGCGGTGAAGGAAGTGTGTTCTCCTTCACCCTGCCGACCGAAAATAATAACAATACGGAGAATTAACCCATGGCTCGAATCTTGATTGCTGAAGATGAACCCGATATCCGCGACCTGGTCAGGTTTACCCTGACCTTTGCCGGCCATGAGGTGATTGCCGTGAGCAATGGGGCGGAAGCCGTGGAGATGGCACGCACTGAGATGCCGGATATGGTGTTGATGGACGTGCGCATGCCGCGCATGACCGGATATGAGGCGTGTGCCGTGATGAAATCCGACCCGAAGACAGCCGGCATTCCGGTGGTTTTTCTTTCAGCCAAAGGGCAGGAGAACGAAATTCAAACCGGTTTGAATGCCGGGGCAGACGAATACCTGCTGAAACCCTTTGCGCCGATGGAATTGTCACAGCAGATTAATGAGCTGTTGAAAAAGTACGGACGGCTCTAGACGATTAGAAAGCGGAAGCTGGATGAGCGCGATTTTACTCGACTCGCAGGTGCTGCATTACGAAGTTCTTGGACGTGGGCGACCGCTGATCTTTTTGCATGGCTGGGTCGGTTCCTGGCGCTATTGGATCCCCACCATGCAAGCGGCTTCCATGAATTTTCGCGCTTATGCGTTGGACCTGTGGGGGTTCGGTGATTCGGCGAAGGTTCAAACGAACTACAGCCTGAAAAAGCAGGTTGAACTGTTGGATCATTTTCTGGGGCAGATGGGTATCGGGCGGGTGGCCCTGGTGGGGCATGGTCTTGGCGCGGTGATCGCTGTGCATTATGCATTGGAACACCCCGAAACCGTCGATCGCCTGATGGCTGTCAGCTATCCACTGGATGAAACCAGGATCCATCCCCGCTTGCGCGCCGGCAACCCAGCTGACCTGGTAGATTGGCTGCTGGCCAAGAGCCCACTGACCGACCCAGTGCGAGTCGAAGCGCCCAAAGCCGATCCGCAGGCGCTGGCGATCTCTGTGGCTGAAGTGATGGCAAGTGCGCCGCGCGAGATTTGCCAGAATCTGACCCGACCATGCCTGTTTGTGGGCGGTTCCACTGACCCGGCATTGGGGGCGCTTGACCTGGACGCCACCCTGCGCTGCTCAGATCAAACCCATGCCATTCTGTTGGAAGGTTCAGGGCATTTTCCCATGCTGGATGACAGCTCGGCGTTCAATCGCCTGCTGATCGACTTTCTTGCCCTTGGTCCGGGAGAGAGTCCACGCCAGCTGCAATTGAAGGAAGAGTGGAAGCGCCGGGTGCGGTGATCCTTTCCAGATAGAACAGAAGTTAACAGTTTGGTTAAATTGATCCCGCGCTACTTGACTTTGATGGTCGAATATGGAATACTAATCTCAATAGAAGGGCAAGCACGTTTCGCCCAACTCCTCCATTGCTATCCTAAAGGACAAGGAGGTGGTGTCGAAAATGGATCATAGTAAGCGTACGGCTGCGGCACCCCTCCGGATTACCCTGTAATCGGTATTGTGCCGCAGCCAAAACAAGAAGAAGTCGCCGAGAGGCGGCTTCTTCCGTTTAAATGCCGGATTGGTGCGGCTGGCGAAGGATGTACAAAACCTCCCCGGTTGTTTCAGCATGGTTTAGGATTGTGCCTGTGAAGGGTCTGGCCCGGATTGAGTGATTACTGGTGCCCCGGGACAGTCCCTTTTTCAGAAAGTTGTTGAGGTGTATATGACAGCGGTCATCTGGTGGATCCGGCGGGATTTACGTTTGCATGACAATCCGGCGTTGCAGGCAGCCCTGGATACAGGCTTGCCGCTGCTGCCCTTATTCATCCTTGACCCTCACCTGCTTACCGGGCGGGCTGAACCGCGCGAGAACTTCCTTTTGGCTGGATTGGCTGAACTGGATGCCGATCTGCGTAGACGCGGCAGCCGGCTGGTGGTGCGGCGGGGGAGCCCCGTGCAAGAGCTGGCGCGTCTGTGTGCTGAAGTGCAGGCACAGGCGGTCTTTGCGCTGGAGGATTATTCGCCATACTCGCGCCAACGCGACGAGGCTGTCAGCCAGGTGGCACCGTTGAACCTGTTTACCGGCGTGACGGTACAACACCCCGCCATAGTGCGCAAAGCAGACGGCGGACCGTATACGGTCTTCACGCCCTTCAGCAAGGCCTGGAAGCAGCTTCCCATGCCCAAAGCCAGCGTGAATATCCCCGACCCACTGCCGCCCGTCCTAGCGGTCGTTTCAGCGCCTTTGCCAGCGCCGTCAACCGACCCGCTCTTCCCACCTGGCGAACGCGAAGCGCTGTACCGTTTGGAGTCTTTTCTGCACGGTCCGGTGGAACAATACGCGGATGACCGCAACCGCATGGATTTGGAAGGCACCTCCGCCCTGTCGCCCTATTTTCGCTTTGGGATGCTCTCTCCACGCCTGGCTGCCAACCGCGCCATGGCGGTGAGTCAGGCGGCAAAAACTGCGGAGTTGAAGCG
>JACRAG010000132.1 GCA_016213455.1 Anaerolineae bacterium
ATCCGGATGTGGTGACCCTGGACGTGGAAATGCCCCATCTGGATGGCCTGTCGACGCTGCGGCAGATTATGCAGCGTTTCCCTCGCCCGGTCGTCATGCTCAGCAGCATGACCCGTGAAGGCGCGGTGGAGACCATCCAGGCGCTCACTCTGGGCGCGGTGGATTTTGTGACCAAGCCAGGCTCCAACACCAACATCAAACAGGTGATGCAGGAAGCCTCGCAGAAGATCATCCGCGCAGCAGGCGCGCGCATCAAAACCACCAGCCTGCCCATGCCCATGCAGAGCGCCGCGGTAGCCGTTGGCGCTGCGCCTGCCGCCCCCACCGTGGAAAAACGCGTCACCCCGCACCAGCGTAACGATCCGATTGTCTTGATCGGCACCTCCACCGGCGGTCCGCGGGCGCTGAATGAGCTCATCCCTGCGCTGCCTGCCAACCTGCCCGCCGCGGTTGTCGTGGTGCAGCACATGCCCGCCGGTTTCACCCATTCGCTGGCGGAGCGCTTGAACACGTTATCAAAATTAAAGGTAAAAGAAGCTGAACCAGGCGACCGCCTGGCGATCGGGCAGGTTTTGCTGGCGCCCGGCGGGTTCCACATGATCTTCGATGCCAACATGCAGGTAGCCTTGAACCAGAACCCGACCGTGCACGGCGTTCGCCCAGCCGTGGATGTGACCCTCATCTCGCTCATCCAGCGCTTCGGCAAGTCCGTCATCGCAGCCATCCTGACCGGCATGGGCAGCGATGGCACCAACGGCGCTTCGCTGCTGCACAGCATGGGCGGCAAGGTCATCACCGAACACGAATCCACCTGTGTGGTGTGGGGTATGCCGCGCAGTGTCACCGAAGCCGGCGCTTCCGATATGGCTGTGCCGCTGCCCGAAATCGCCGGACAAATTGAACGCCTGGTCAAGGAACAACGCGGAGTTTGATATGGAACAAGAGCAATATACGCAGGTCAAGTCATCCATCAAAAAGCTTTTCAACATCGATCTGGAGTACTACAAAGACGAGCAGATGAAACGCCGCCTGGACTCCTGGTTGGTGCGCTCTCAAAAGCCCAGCTGGAGCGATTATCTGCATTTCGTTTCCGCCAGCCCCGAAGAACAGGTGCGATTTCGCGATTACCTGACCATCAATGTGACCGAGTTTTTCCGCGACCCCGATCGCTGGAACACGCTGCGCAGCGAAGTGATGCCCGATCTGCTGCGGCAGTCGCCCAAAGGGCTGCGGGTGTGGAGCGCGGGCTGCTCCATCGGCGTGGAAGCCTATACCCTGGCCATTCTGCTGGATGAAATTGCCCCCAACCAGCCGCATTACCTGCTCGCCACCGACATCGACCGCGGTGCGCTGGCAAAAGCGCGTGCGCGCGGCCCGTACAACAACGATGAGATCCGCAACCTCACGCCCATGCAGCGCCAAAAGCACCTGGATATGGGTACAACCCATACCATCAAACCCGCCACGGCCAGCCGGATCACCTTCAAAGAGCAGGATCTCTTCAAAGATCGATTTGAAAACCAGTTTGATTTAATCGTCTGCCGCAATGTCGTGATCTACTTCACCAACGAAGCCAAAGCCCTGCTGTATGAAAAGTTCACCGCGGCCTTGCGCCCCGGCGGTGTGCTCTTCCTGGGCGGCACCGAAATTATTCCTCGGCCTAACGAAATCGGCTTGAAGAATTTTGCCATTTCCTTCTACAAGAAGATCGGATAGGTGCTGGATGAACCTGTTGCTTGAGCAGCTTATTCGAGAAGCCGGTGACCTGCCGCCCATGCCGCAAGCGGCCCAACGCGCCCTGGCATTGATCCGCAACCCGGAGTCGAGCATGACCGAAGTGGCCGCAACCCTGTCGGTTGACCAGGCCCTGAGCAGCCTGACCCTGCGTCTGGCCAATTCGGCATACTATGGCATGGCAAGCCGGGTGGCGACCGTGCAGCAGGCGGTGATGGTGCTGGGCGCCAACACCATGCGGGATATGCTGCTCACATCCTCGGTTACCAGCTACCTCAACCGTCCCCTGCCAGGTTATGACCTGAAACGCGGCGATTTATGGCGGCATTCACTCGGTGTGGCAATCGGTGCGCGGCGCATTTACGAGCAGCGCAAACTGCCCGGCGCCGACGAAGCCTATTTTGCCGGTCTGCTCAGTGACATTGGCAAACTGGCCTTCGAAAAACTGCTCCGCCCGATCGATTCCAACCAGCCCGACTGGCGTTCCGGTTCTTTCCTGGATGTGGAGCGGATGCACTTTGGCGTGGACCATGCCATGCTTGGCGCGGAGCTGGCTCGCCGTTGGCGGCTGCCGGAGAACCTGATCGACGCCATCGCGTTCCACCACACCCCCGCCAGCGCAACCGACAACCTGCCCATCGTCTCGGCGGTGCACATTGCCGATGCGGCGATGATGATGCTGGGGATCGGCATGGGCAAAGACGGCCTGCGGTACCCGCTGGACCCGGTCGCAACCGACTGTCTCAAGTTTACCGAAAAGGACATGTACGATCTGATGGAATTTACCACCACCCAGATCAAACTGTCAGAGCTTTACATCAACGGGGAAGCCGCCAGCCGAGCCTGAGATGCACCTTTAATTAAAAGGAGATCAGATTGAATGGATGTAAAAATTTTGAACCCTTTCCTCGAAGCAGCCATCGAGGTGATCCAAAAAGAAATTGGTGTGAAAGCTGAGCGCGGCGACCTGAGCCTACAAAAGTCGGCCCTCACCACCGATGATGTCACCGTGCTGATTCATCTGGTGGGCGAAGTCTACGGCGTGGTCATGTACGGCATGCCCAAGAATACCGGTTTGAATTTCGTCTCGATCATGCTCGGCCAGGAAGTGAAAGAACTGGACTCGCTGACCCAGAGCGGCATCGCCGAGTTGGGCAATGTCATTTCCGGCGCCGCCACGGTCAAATTCTCCCTGGCAGGATATTCTTCAAACATATCACCTCCCATGGTGATCAGCGGGCGCGGCGTGCAGGTTTCCACGCTGGATTTCCCACGCATTGTGGTGCCGCTGCACACAGAAAAAGGTGATTTCCATGTTCACCTGGCGTTGAAAGAAACTGCCCCAGGCAGCCAACCCCGGCCGGAAGAGTTTGTCAAACTGGCCGTGGAAAATTTCCCTTCAGCAACGGCTGGATAGGAGTAGAGCATGAACGTTAAATTCCTCAATCCATTTGTAGAAGCCGCGGCCGAGGTATTGAAGACTGAGACGGGACAGGAAGTCAATCGTGGTGATCTGCGCCTCGAAAACGGCAACTATCAGACGGACGACCTGACAGTCATTCTCTCGCTGGTGGGCGCCGTGGAAGGCACGGTCTTCTACAGCATGTCGGAACAAACCGGCTGCCAGCTCGCGTCGATCATTTTGGGTGAACAATTTGAAAAGCTGGAATACCTGGCGCAAAGCGGTATCGCGGAAGTTGGCAATGTAATCACCGGGCGCGCCAGCATGAAGCTTGCAGATGCCGGTTTTGAAACCACCATCTCCCCGCCGGCGCTGCTGCTCGGCAAAGGCGCTGCCATTTCCACGCTGGATTTTCCCCGCCTGGTGGTGCCGCTGCTCACCGCCGCCGGTCCCATTTTGATCCACCTGGCGCTGCGCCAGGGCAACGCACGCGGCCTGAAAACCGCCGACATGTCGGTTCCGAAAGCATTTACAGGCATCTAAACTCTATCGAGCGGCGCAAGCCGCTGGGTAAAACCGTCAAACCAATCGAAGATTAACAACCGAGGGATAAGAAATGGAACAACAACTGGTCGTATTTGAACTGGAAAATGAGTCCTATGGCGTGGATATCGCCGTGGTCGAAGGCATCATCAAGATGCAAGAAATCACCCGCCTGCCGCGCGCGCCGCACTTCATGGAAGGCATCACCAACCTGCGCGGTGCGGTTGTGCCGGTCATCGACTTGCGCAAGCGCTTCGGCCTGGAACAGCAGGAAGCCACCCGCGACACCCGCATCGTCATCGCCAACATGAGCGGCACCAAGGTCGGCCTGATTGTGGATGCCGTCAACCAGGTCATCCGCATCCCGGAAGATGCCATCGAACCGCCGCCCTCCATGACCATGACGGTTGACTCCGCTTTCATCAAGAGCGTGGCTAAACTGGACAAACAACTGGTCATTCTGCTGGACCTGGACAAAGTGCTCTCTTTGGAAGAAAGAGAGCTGGTTGAAGCTGTATAAATCATGACCATTTTGAGTCTTAAGAACTACTCTAGACCTGCACTGGGCAGCGGACGGAAATTCAAACGCTCCGCTGCCTCTTCAGGCCCCATCTGCCAGGAAACTTTCACACTGCTGCAGGAAGGAGTGGTTGTTCTCAATCAACAGGGGATTATTCTTTCATACAATCCGGCCTTTGCTGCCATGACCGGAGTTCCTTTGAATCTGGATCTCCGAGGACAATCCATAACACGTTTCCTGCCGGGTGAATTTTCCGGTGAATTTCATGCGCTGGTGGAACTGCTGGCCTACGCCGAAGAGCCAATCGCTACGTCAGATTTCGACCTGGTGACGTATCATGGCGTCGATCGACCGGTGCGCATGTCCATCGCACGCATGCAGTCCGCAGACTATACGCATCTCACTTTTCTCAGCCTGGACGAAAACCTCAAGATGCAGGATGAGATCAACCGCG
>JACRAG010000022.1 GCA_016213455.1 Anaerolineae bacterium
CATTGATGTTGGTGAGGGGCGCGCGCAGTTCGTGCGAGACGAGCGAGACAAAATCCGATTTCAGGCGGTCCAGGTTGCGCAGGGCAAGGTTCTGGCGCTCGAGCTGCGCATAGGCTTCGCTCAGGTCGGCGGTTTTTTCCAGCACGCGCTGCTCCAGCTGGCTGTTGAGCTTTTCCAGCTGCAGGTGCGCGGCGGTGATGTCTTCATAGGCCTGCTGCAGGGCAGTTTGCTGGCGTTTGATCTCGCTCAGGTCGTGCGCGGTGCCTGCCAGGGCCAGCTTGTCGCGTCCGCTCCAGGGCAGGGGGCGCAGCGAGAGCATGACCGGCACGCGCTGACCGTCACTGCGCTGCAGGTGCATTTCGCCGGACCACCCGCCAGCCTGTCCGGCAGCCAGGATGCGCTGCATCTCTTGGCTTGGGCGAAAGAGCTGCTCCAGTGGCAGGCGCACCAGGTCTTCGGCGCGCGCAAGCCCGGCGATTTTGATCAACGCGGGGTTGGCCCATTGGACGCGCCCGCGCCGGTCGCAGATGAAAGTTGGCTCGGCGATGGAGTCCGCCAGGCGCGCGTAGCGCTGGAATTCATATTCGCCAGCAAGCAGGCCCTGGCGGGCAATCAACGCCAGGCTGAGCAGCACCGACGCCCACAGCCCGATCGGGTCGGCGCGCCCGCGCAACTGCATATCGATGACGGTGTACCAGCCCAGTGCGGCGGTGAGCACCAGGGGCATCAGCAACTGGGCGCGTTCGGTGGCGCGTGAGACCAGTCCGGCGGGAGAAGGTGGATCGAGCAGGGTGGGTCTGCCCCAGCGCGAGGAAATGGCGGCGATCAACAGCAGGTCGCCCAGTACCCAGCCCAGGTTGACCAGGCTGACGGGAGAGTAGCCGCCTTGCGGCAGCAGGATGGCATAGGAAAGGTCGCTGATGGTGAGGGCGGTGAGTGCAGCCGCCAGCCAGCCAAACAGCCCGGAGGACCCGCCCGGCTGGCTGGTAAGGTACAACACCAGCAGCGCCAGCAGAATGAACATATCCAACGCCGGCAGCAGGGTGGTGACATTGAAAACGGCATTGCGGAAGAGCGGCTGAAAGAGGATCATCCAGGCCAGGGTGAGCGCCGCAGCGGCTGAGATGAATGCTTCGGCCAGCGGTCGGAAGCGTCCCTGGGTGCTGCGCGCGCGGCGCGGGTAGAGCAGCAGGCTGGTGAGCAGGGCGGTGTAACCCGCCAGGGTGATCAGATCTGGCAGCCAGGCCAGGCTGGGGAAGGCGCGGAAACCGTCAGCCAGGGTGAGCAGGAGCAGCGCGGCGCACAACACGCTCCAGGCGCGCCGGTCCGCGCGTGCTGAAAGGCCGGAGCGCACCTCCCAGGCCAGCCCCAGCGCAGCCAACCCGGTGAAAACCAGCGTCCAGGTCCCGGTCAGAGCTCCCTGGGGCGAGCGCGGCGCAGCCCAAATCAGCCAGGCCAGGTAGATGACCAGGAAGAGGATGCTCAAGAGCGCCGGCAAAGCCGGGGTGCGTTTTTTGGGTATGGACATCCTCTTTATTATAGTATGAAGAAGAAGGGCCTGTCCAATGCGGTTCATGGTTGGGAGAAAGACGGAGGGGCCGTCAGGCCCCTCCGCTGGCGTGGCTTTATTTACTGATGATGGGCAAAAATACCTGGCGTGGTCCTCCCGGTGGGTCGGCAACCCCCATGTAAAAATGGATGATGCCGTTGGCCGATGCAGCGAAGGCCTCCGGATGACCGTCGGCATTGAGGTCGGCGGCGGTGGGCAGGACCGGGTTGGGTAGGCGCACTTTATAGAAGGGATCCTCAAATTGCGAGACCGGCCCCAGGGCATAATCGAGTGATTCGACATCCAGCCAGTTAGTCGCGTAGGTTTTTATCTCGGCATAGTTTCCACCTGGCTCCACTTTGCCGATCCACCAGATGTTGGGGTCCGCCATGGTGGCATTGCACACTGGAAATTCATTTTCTCCACAAATCGAGAAATGACGTTCAACATCTTCGGGATTATTCGGGTCGAGCCAATCATCATTCAACATACGAAATATGTTTTGCGGTTGGTTAAAATGATCCTGGTACTCATCCAGTGAATTCGGAAACGTGAACCGGAAGGAGACAGATTCGTCTTCACCCTGGTTTGTGCCATAATAAAAATTGTAGCTTTTATTTCTGTGTGAGGGTAAGTTTCGAGGCCACCAGACTGTGGAGATGTACAGGTCGTCAAATCCGGTGTTATCGAAATTGTGCAGGACAGCCCGTGGACCGATTTTTCCGTTGTATATCCAATCCGAGGGCGAATTGAAGGGCTGGGTTTCCAATGGTAGATATTTTCCACTGCCAGGATCATAATCATAAGCGATGAGCTGTGCATATAGATCGCCAAGATTATGCAAACCGACATAAGCTTCGTAAATATGCGAGTCATCCGGGTAAGACAATATGTCTTCGGAGTGCGTGTCGCCGAAACCGACATTGATCAGCGTAATACCCGACACCACCTCCGAAAGCGGGTTCTCTGAATCGGGCTGCCGCCGGAATACGGGCACACTGGGCGTGCCCACGTTGCGGTAGTAGGCCAGGCGTGAATTGCTGCCGCCCTCGCCCACAAAGGCATCCAGGTCGCCGTCGCTTTCAAAATCCACAAAGTTGACCGAACGCTGGTAGGATGATTCATAACTGGGCGGCTGGATGACCGCAAGCGGGTTGTAGCGGTAGTCGCGCAGCACCGGCAGGCTGGGTGGGGTGGAGGGGGCCACATTTTCGTAGTAGCGGAAGGCGTTGAGGAAGGAGCCGGTTGCCAGGTCGCCGTCACCGTCGTTATCCAGGTCGGCCAACTGTGGCGCGGCATAACCGCCTGTGTTTAAAAATTCAAAAGGATCGGCGCTCCCGCTTTGCAGCACAAACGGGCCGGCGGGATATTGCAGAACTTCCTGGGGCGGATCGCCGGCGGTTGTCCGGCCCATCTGGTTTTGATAGTATTCCACCTTGCCGGCCTGGGTGCCGATGAGCAGGTCCGGGTCGCCATCACGGTCAACATCCGCAAAGGCCGGCGCGCCAAAGGGCCGGTTGATGCCCTCCAGGGGATTGCCGCCGGTTGGGTTTTCCGGGAAGAATGGACCATTCTCGCTGCCTTCGTTGCGGAAATACTTGAACTCCCCCGTCGCCGTGCCGAAAAGCAAATCCAGGAAGCCGTCGCCGTCCACGTCGGTGAACGCGGGCGTGGGATAGGTGTCATTGAAGTTAATCAAGTGGAACGGGTCTTCGCTCGGTTGGCCTGGACCGTTGTTCCACAGCACAAAATTGGGCGCAGACGGGCTGCCTTGATTGGCGTAATAACACAGGATGAAGCCGCCTGAGCCGTTGTTGCGAGAGATGCCGGAATCGACGGTTGCCAGGTCGGCGGCAGCGGTGCCGGTTAGTTGGTTTAATGATCCGGGCGCGGGTGGGTCCACCGGAGACTGGCAAGAAGAAGCTTTCACGCTGAAAACCAGGTCAAAATCCATATCCTGTGGATCGGCGCTGGCATAATTGCGGTCCAGGTTGACCAGCACCGGGGTGATGTAGCCCCAGACACCAGGGTTGAATCGTTCGTTGGTCGGGATGGGCACCCAGCGCGCAGCGCCTTTGCGCTCCACAAATCGCTGTACGCCGTCGGGGATGAGGCGGTTTTCAAAGTTACGAATGATACCGTCCTTGCCGCCGGTCAATGCGTCCTGGTCGCCGTCATTGTCCAGGTCGGCAAAGGTGGCAGCGCCCACCCCCGCGTCAGTTTCTACATTGCGCGGTCCGGCATCCAACCCGGTGAGGAAGTCATTCGGGTTGGACTGCCAGACAAAGCGTTTAACATCAGGGCTGTCATCGTAGTTCATCAAATAGGTCAGCCCGTCGGTGGAAAGGGCGATAAAGTCGTCTTTTTCGTCCAGGTTCAGTTTTCCAAATTCCGGCACCACATAGGCGCCAAAATCCGGGCCTTCCAGGTCGGGAGAGGCGTTGGCGGGGTTGAGCGGGTGCGCCGGGCCTTTGACTTCGGCAAAAAGCACGGTGGCGGGGCTGCCGGCGGTGAAGTTGTTCTTGAAGAGCTTGACCGTTCCGCCGGCTGTGCCGACGAACAGGTCCAGATCGCCGTCGTTGTCATAATCAAACAGCTCCGGATAGGTGCGTTGGGCCGGGAGGCGCAAGAATTCGGGCTGCTGGGAGTTATTTTCGATCAATTCGGGGGGCTGGTTGATATTATTCAAAGGCATTTTGCCGATCAGGATGGCGCTGCGGTATTCCGAACCGATAAAGCCGGAATACTCCTCCCCAACCTTAGTCCCATAAGTGTCAACGATATAGCTGACCACCACATCCAGGATGTCGTCCTTGTTGATATCTCCGGCAGCGAAGGACATCCATTCCTTATTTAATACTTCAAAAGGAGGGTTGACATCCAGATCGAGAGTCGACATGATGGCGTCTCGGGTGCGAAGGATAGAAGGATTGGCTGGAGATTCAGGATTGCCCGCCTTTTCATAAGAACCGGAGCCGTTGTTGCGGTAATAATCAAAGGTTATTTTGTGAAAAGATGAATATTGCCCTGTTTTATCAGATGCAGCGATAAATAAATCCAACTTGCCATCGCTATTCACATCGATCAATTCCGGCTGCACATAAGAATATCCAGATTCGAAGGCCTGGCTTATGTAATCGATGTTCTGAAGGTTGTTGCGGTAGTTGTCGTCGCGCTCGCGGTAGAAGGTGGCGCCGATGTTGGGTCCGCCGCCGTTGCGATACCACAGCAGCCGGCCTTTGTTGGTGCCGACCAGCGCATCCGTGTCGCCGTCCCC
>JACRAG010000135.1 GCA_016213455.1 Anaerolineae bacterium
GATGTGCTGGTGGCACGCTCGATCAAGCCACCCAGCTGGCGCGATGTTGATCCGGAGAAACGGCGAAAGTTTTACGATGAGGTGCGCGGCGTCTTGATTGAGCAGGGTGGCGACCGGTCGAATGTCAACCGGCGGGCACAAATTATCACCGATGCTTTATCCGGGGTTGGGCTGTTGGACCAACTGCTGCGTGACCCGTATGTGGAAGAAATCTTTGTCCGCAAAGGGGAAGTGGCCGTGGAATACGACGGAACATTCCATTATCTTGGAAAGCTGGCAGACGACCGCTACTTTGAAGATCTATCCATCCACGTCGCCGATCAGGGTGGTGCAACCCTGCGCGGCGATAGGCCAGCGGTGCTGATTGACCTGCCCAATGGCGAGCGCTTTACGGCAATGGTACCAAGGCTTTCAACTGAGGGCACGGCCATCAACATCCGCACCTTTGGCCGGCGGGTTAAGACGTTGGAGGAGATGGAGCAAACCGGAACATTCCGCAAACGAGCCTTTGAAAAAACTGGCTCGCTGGCAGACATTGCCGATCCTGTCCTGCGAGAAAGGATTGCTGAGCTGCAAAGCGGTCCAGATCGCTTTCTGGCCTGGATGGTAGCAACTCTTTCCGGCAGTATCCTGGTTGCTGGCGAAATGGGATCCGGGAAAACAACCCTGCTCAATGCTCTTTCCGGTTTCCTCCCGCCACTTGCCCCAGTCGCCGCATTGGAAACCTTCCGGGAGCTGGATCTCCAGCATCCCTTCCTGCTCCGTGCCGTTGCACCTGCGGAACTGCCCGAAGGAACACCCGGCGTGACCCTCGATTGGGTGCTGAATGTTATCTATACCCGCATGAACCCGGCGGCTGTACTGGTTGGTGAAGTGGTTGGCCCAGAAGCCTTGCAGTTCCTGAAAGCCACCTGCCTGGGACGCAAAGCCATGACGACCATCCACGGAGGAACCGTAGAAGAAGCCTTGATGCGCCTGGAACAACTGGCACTGGCATCCGCCCCAGAACTGGGCCTGCCTGCCATACGATCCATGGTTTCCATGGGCGTGGATGTGGTAGCCCTGATGGGCCGCGTGCACCGGGCCGGACGCGTTGAACGATCGCTGCAAGCTATCGCGATTGTCAACGGACTAGATGAAAGCGGTGAATACCGGCTTGAGTACTTGTATCTCGCGCAAAGTGAACGGGCCGACCAGATCCTCGGACAGGCTTTCCATAATCTGGCGGAGGAAAACGTATGAAGAACATCCGGCGCTGGCTGATCCTTTCCTTTCTGATTGCCCTGACCCTGGCCTGCCTGGCATTCCTGTTTGTCAATGTCAACCGCGGCATTGTCATTCCACAGGAAACACCGGCTTCCCCGGTTGATGTAGTTGATTTGGAACGACAGGAAGCAGCGATTGCCCGGCAGCTCAAGTCTGCTCCCTGGCAGGGACTGCGCTTTCTCCCGGATGAGAAAGAATGGCGGTTCTATGGCTGGACTGGCGAAACTCGCCAGGTGAAATACAACGCACCATTTGATCTGATCAAGGTCTACTTCCTTGATTCGGATAGTGATTTAGTCTTTACCTGGGTGACCACAGGTGTAGAAATTCCAGGTGAGGGCTACCACGAAAACGCACTTTCGCCTGTTGAGTCTGGACAGTTGGTCGCCATACGCCTGTTTGGCAAACACATTGGCCACTGGGGCGTGGACTGGACCGCGTGTGACAGCGAATTCTGCCGACTGGCAGCGGTGGTCGATACCATGCTCATCCTGGATGACAAAGGAACGGGTGTCAGCAACGGTTTTATCAAATATGGTTGGGAGCCGCCCACCTACCCGCTGTACGGCTTCTTAACCTGGTTGATTGAACCAGTTGCCGAAGGTACTGCATTCGCTTCATCGCCAGCAAGGTGAGGTTGGGATGGCAACCGAAGATTACGGAAACAATCGCGCCCGTTCACAAAAGCCGTTTGAACGCGGCCGCTGCCCGGTGTGCGGCAGGCGAAAGATCAACCGTCCCACCCTACAACCCCGGACCTCCTGGGAAGCAGGCGACCTGGAGCTGCTGGCGGGAACAATGGAAATTGGTGAAATTGCCAACCTGCTCGGGATCTCACGTTGGGAACTCGAGAAGCGCTGCCAGTCGCTGGGGATTCATCTGCGTGGATTGGAAGAGGAAGAATAATGAGCCTGTTTCGCTGGATCACCGAACTTACATTCCTGGCGCTCGCGCTCGGTATTTTCTTCACCCTCCGCAGCATTCTGCAAACGCTGGTTGAAACAGTTTCTAACCTGTGGCGCCGGATGTTTGCCTCCTGGACCGCACTGCGCCTCCGGGACCTGGGCATCATTCGTGAGGAGAAAAACCAGCAGCGGTTGGTGGTGGATTGGAAGCGAATGGTAATCATCCTGCTGGTAGTTGGGATCGCTGGCGCGGTTCGTGACGCGCTGCTGTCTCCGCTAATCTTGCTTTTTGGAGCCGGCTTTTTTGCCTGGAGCCGCTATCAGGCTGGCGAAGCGCAGCGGATGCGAATCAACGAAGACGCTGAGATTGGCGCACTTCAGATGCGCTCGCTCCTCAACGTCGACCACTCGTTACTCAATGCACTCAACGGGATGGAATTGCCCGAGGGCGCTCTGCGAAATGCCATCCGGGAAGTGGCAGCCCGGCTGCAAATGCACCAGCCGCCGGAACAGGCGGCCCTGGCATTGAAAGGAATGCCCGGAACCGTCACTGCGCGACTTGCGGCGCTGATCGGCAACAGCGCGCGCATCACCGATGAGGTACAGATGGACCTGTTTCAAGAACTGGAAGCGGAGGCGCACCGCCAGAAACTTATCCGTACCAAAATGCGCCAGACCCTGGCATTGGTGCGAGGGACGATCCGCCTGCTGCAAGGGGTGGCTGTCACAGCGACTGTATTCGTGCTTATGGCTCCAGATTGGCGTGCATTCTTTCTGCAAGACGTGTCCCATCGCACCTTGTTAACTGTTCTGCTCTCCTGCGCGGTAATGGCCAGTTTGTATTTCGAGTTTGAAGTCCACCAGTTGGGCAGAGGCGAGGCTTTCTAAAAATGGATACCTACCCACTGATGGTTGGCTTTTCGCTTGCAATCGGTGTTGGCCTGATCGTCAACACATCTTTGTCTTCCATATATCTCTTGGGAAGGAGGTGGTTCTGGTTAATTGGTCGCCGGCGTTATCGGCTGCAGGCATTGGGGATTGACAATCCCACAAAAGGCAGCCAGAGCGAAGATGAAATTCTGGGCTTGACTCAAATCCCCTGGACAAATCTGTATGCCGGCGCGGCGGTATTGGGATTAGCACTGTTCTTTTTCATTGGTCCATCCGTTCCATCGATGCGCCTGGGCTTTCTCACTGCTCCGGCTCTCGTCTGGCTATTCAAAGGCTACCTGGCTGGCCAGCGCAGGCGTTTTCTGCTCGGTCAGTTGCGCCAGCTGTTGATCGATGTCCGTCTGCACATGAGCCTGCGCGGTTCGCTGCTTCTGGGGCTGGAAAACATCGCCAGTACAACAGGGGAGGACCGTCTGGTCTACCGGCTTCTGCGGCTGCGCATGTCAGGTGGGCAGGTTAAAAGCGGGCTGGAAGTCTTCCAACAGATGGCCAAAGATTTGAAGTCCGTCCATTTGACCCGTATTGCTCAACGCATTCAGGCAGCTCAGCAGTCTGGGGGCCTCTTGGGTGTTGATCAGGCGGTGGCGAAATCCATCGAGGAACTGACTGACGAGATCAACGGGCAGACCGAGGAGCAGATGCAGCGGCTGCCGCTGCGCATCACCCTGCTGGCGATGCCTTTCTTGCTCGGTCCAATTGTAATCCTGTTTTTCTACCCGCTGGTTGATCGCATTCTCAAAACGCTTTCGGGAACGACGATTGGCGGCGGATTCTAATCATCAAGGAGACGATTTAGGTATGCTGTTTGACCGGAAAGCTTCTGAAATTCCGCAGTTCGTGGTCGTTTTAGCGATCGCCATCGTTTTGGGCGCTGCCGCTGTTTGGGGCATTCTCACCAATATTGGCTCTCAGGGCGACAGCGTCGCCACCTGGATCGACAGCATCTCCGTACCCGCTGCC